>JANNMQ010000771.1:0-3128 GCA_031398045.1 Rubrivivax sp. | reverse complement strand
GGCGGATCACCAGCACGTCGCCGTCTTCCTCGACCAGGCTGCCGCAGAAGTGCTTCAGCTCGGCGACCAGCTCGTCCTCGAAGCGCTGGCGCGGAAAGGCCACGTTGCTGTACTCCAGCGTGTCGGCCATGCGGCCCACGCGGTCGTGCTGCTTCACGAGCAAATACTTGCTTTTGATCAGCTCGCGCGTGGTGTCTTTCTGCGGCGGGTAAAAGTCCTTGATGACCTTGAACACATAGGGAAACGAAGGCAGGTCAAACACCAGCATCACCATGCCCTTGATTCCGGGCGCAATGCGAAACTGGTCTGAAGAATGGCGCAAGTGGGCCAAGAAGTCGCGGTAAAAAAGGTTCTTGCCGTGTTTCTGCAAGCCCAGGCTGTTGTACAGCTCGGCGCGCGGCTTGCGCGGCATCAGGCTGCGCAAAAAATGTACATAGCCGCTGGGGACCTCCATGTCCACCATGAAGTAGGCGCGTGCGTAGCTGAAGATCATCAGCAGCTCGTCTTCTCCAAACAGCGCCGCGTCCACCACCAGCTGGCCGCGGGTGTTGTGCAAGATGGGCAGGGCCAGTGGCGTTTCGTTAAAGCCATTGATGATCTTGCCCACCAGGTAGGCGCCCTTGTTGCGGTAAAACAGGCTGGACAGCACCTGGATCTGAAAATTGGTGCGTGGCCTGAAGCCACCCAGTTCGGCCGTCATGGCCTGCACCACATGGTCCACGTCCCGCTCCATATCTTCCCATTCGCAGCGCAGCTGGAAGTGGTGAATGATGCGTTGCCAGGTGTCGTGCAGCGTGCCCTTGGTGGGGTAGTAGGCACGGTAGGTGGGGCGCGTTGCGGGTTCGTCGTTTTCGATGTATTCGGTGCTGACGGCCGGGCGCACAAAGATGAAATCGTTGTTGAAGTACCGGCGCGTCAGCAGTTTGGCCGTCACTGAATTGAAGAAGGTTTCGGCCAGCTCGGGCTGGCGGTGGTCGGTTAACAAACCAATGTAGTGCAGCTTGGCCTGTTGCCAGGTGTCTTGCGGCAGGTCGTCGGCGCCCCATTCGGTGCGCAGGCGGTGCACGGCTTCATTCACACGTTTGTCGTAAAACTCGATGCGCTCGCGCTGTGCACGCTGCTGGCCATGCCAGTCGGCCTGCTCGTACCGCACTTGGGCTTGCGCCGTGGTTTCCCGAAACAGCCGGTAATGTCGGTTGAAGCCGTCGACCAGCGCCTGCGCGATGTCAAAAGCGCCGCTGTCGGTGAGCCTATGGGGGAACAAGGGGTGTCCTGCGTGTGATGGGCGCGGCAAAGGCTTCGCTGAGAGTTTCCTAGAGGCCGGCTGGGCCGAATCCGGTGTCTTCCTCGTCAGCCTCCAGCCCTGCGGCGTGCGGGCCGGCTGCAACAGGCGCGCGCGGGTAACGCTTGAGCGCTGCGCCAAACACCCGCACGATGCTCTCGGGGCGGTCCATCGTGACCTGCAGGTTTTTCAGCAACCCGTCTTTCAGGCCATAGACCCAGCCGTGCACCGAGACCTGTTGTCCACGTGCCCAGGCATCTTGCAGCACGGTGGACAGTGCCACGTTGCCCACCTGCTCAATCACATTCATCTCGCACAAGATGTCTTCTTGCTGGTCAGCCGGCAGATGGTCCAGCCGCTTGCGGTGGCGCAAGCGCACGTCTTGCACATGGCGCAACCAGTTGTCGGCCAGTCCCACGCGGATGCCGCGCATGGCCGCGCGCACACCGGCACAACCGTAGTGGCCCACCACGATGATGTGCTTGACCAACAAGTGCTCCACCGCAAACTGGATGGTGGACAAAGCGTTCAAATCGCTGTGCACCACCACATTGGCCACGTTGCGGTGTACAAACACCTCGCCGGGGTCGAGGCCGGTAATTTCATTGGCCGGCACACGGCTGTCGGCGCAGCCTATCCACATGTAGCGCGGCGTTTGTTGCTGCGCCAGGCGGGTGAAAAAACCGGGATCACGCTGGTTGGTGGCAGCAGCCCAACGCTGGTTGTTGGCCAGCAGGTTTTTCAGGTCGTCGATTTCAGTGCTCATGCCCGAAGTGTAGGCAGCGCCCGGGGCAGCGAACCCCTGGGCAGAGCCGAAGCTCCCATCAGGATGCGGGCGGTTCCAGCTGGACGGCAAATCGGCTGCCGGTCTGAAGGCCTGCGCTGTCAAACACCTGCCAGGAGCCCTCTTCAGTAACGATCCACACCTCCTGCGCGCCTGCTTTCAGGTACAGGTGTGTTTTGTGTTCCATTTCGGCGTCGGTGTTGGACGGCGAGCGCACTTCAACGCAAATCTCCGGGGCGCTGGCAAACGGTGCCAGGTCACTGTGGCGGGCCAAGAAGCCGTTTGAGGCCCAGGCTATGTCGGGAACGCGCACGCCATCAGCAGTGAACACTGAGCATTCAATGATTGCGCGGCCATGCGGCAATTGCACGGTCAGCGCGTAAGCAATGGCGGCCTGTCGGATTCCGTGGCGGTTGCTCGCAGGACTCATCTCGATCACTCCCATGCCATTGAGTTCGATCTTGCCTGCCAGGTCATGCCAGCGCGGGTCGGCACACAACTCGGCCCAGCGCAGCGCCAATGCTTCATGCGGTGTGATTTGGCCCATTGCAGCCCTCCCTTCATTGCGTCAGAACAGTATAGGCAGTACGGTCCTACATCGTCTCCGCAAACAGCTCCCGCCCAATCAGCATGCGCCTAATCTCGCTGGTGCCGGCACCTATCTCGTACAGCTTGGCGTCGCGCCACAGCCGGCCCAGAGGGTATTCATTGATGTAGCCATTGCCGCCGAAAATCTGGATACCTTCACCGGCCATCCAGGTGGCTTTTTCGGCACACCACAAGATGACGCTGGCGCAGTCTTTGCGCACTTGGCGCACATGTTCAGCACCCAACAGGTCCAGGTTTTTGCCCACCGTGTAGCAAAAAGCACGGCCGGCCTGCAGCACGGTGTACATGTCGGCCACCTTGCCCTGGATGAGCTGGAATTCGCCGATCGATTGCCCAAATTGTTTCCTGTCGTGCGTGTAGGGCACCACGTTGTCCATCACCGCCTGCATGATGCCGATGGGGCCGGCGGCCAGCACCGCACGTTCATAGTCCAGGCCACTCATCAGCACCTTG
>JANNMQ010000765.1:0-5122 GCA_031398045.1 Rubrivivax sp. | reverse complement strand
AGTGCCGTTAAAGACGGCCGGCCTCCAAGATCAGCGTCAACCGGTCTGTCGTATTGAACTCCCAAGGGCCCGCAAGGTGTGTTGATCATCGTGCGGGCTTTGTGTCTGAAACCGGCGTTGCATGAATTGCAGCGCCGCCAACCCTCTGGCCGCCGTGAAGACGGGGGCCTGAACCAGCAGAATTTCATGTCCACGCAAGCTCCCATCGAAACCGTCTCCACAGGCGCAGACAAGGCCAAGCTCGCCGGCTCCGCTTTGCTGTTGGTGGCTGGCATCGTGGCTTTCTATTACCTCGGCAAACAAGATGTGTGGGTGCGCTGGCTGGCCTTGGTGGCCCTGCTGGCCGCAGCCGTGGCATTGTTTTTTGTCTCTGAATCTGGCAAGCAGCTGCTGGCTTTCAGCCGCGACTCCGCGCGCGAAACCCGTAAGGTGGTGTGGCCGACACGCAAAGAAGCCGGCCAGATGACAGGCTACGTATTTGCATTTGTGTTTGTGATGGCGCTTTTCATGTGGGTGACCGACAAGACGCTTGAGTGGGTTTTGTACGACCTGATATTGGGCCTTCGCGGTTGATGCTGCCCTGGCAGCCCTCCACGTCGCACCCACGGCTTTACGAGAAATGCAGACCATGACCGAACCCGAAGAAGCTTTGACACCCGTTGCAATCACGTCTGCGGGGGCAGAGGCGCCTGTGGTGGTCTCCGCCAAACGCTGGTACATCGTGCACGCCTATTCGGGCATGGAAAAGGCCGTTGAGCGCAATCTGCGTGAGCGCATCGACCGCGCTGGCATGCAAGACAAGTTCGGCCGTATCCTGGTGCCCACTGAAGAAGTTGTGGAGCTGAAAAACGGCAAAAAAAGCGTCACCGAGCGGCGCATCTACCCCGGCTATGTGCTGGTAGAGATGGAGATGGTTGACGACACCTGGCACCTGGTGAAACACACCAACAAGGTCACGGGTTTCATCGGTGGTGCGCGTAACCGCCCGGCGCCGATTTCTGAAGCCGAAGTGGCGAAGATCGTGAACCAGATGCAAGAGGGCGTGGACAAACCCAAGCCCAAGGTTGAATGGACCGTGGGCGAACTGGTGCGCGTCAAAGAAGGCCCGTTCACCGATTTCAACGGTGCCGTGGAAGACGTGAATTACGAAAAGAGCAAGGTGAAGGTTTCGGTCACCATCTTTGGCCGTGCCACCGGTGTTGAGCTGGACTTTGCGCAGGTTGAGAAGATTTGAGTTTCCTGCACCGTGCCGTTTGCGACCCCGGCACGATGTTGTTTTTCCCCAGGGTTGATTGACGAGGAGCTGCTCGGCCGTTAGGCCAGCAGCGTTTGCACTCGGTAGGAGCGCCATCTTGGCAAAGAAAATAGTCGGCTTTATCAAGCTGCAAGTACCGGCCGGCAAGGCCAACCCTTCGCCGCCGATCGGCCCTGCGCTGGGTCAGCGCGGCCTGAACATCATGGAGTTCTGCAAGGCGTTCAACGCCCAGACCCAGCAAGGGGGCTTCGAGCCCGGCATGAAGTTGCCGGTGGTGATCACCGCCTTCGCCGACAAGAGCTTCACCTTCATCATCAAGTCGCCGCCTGCGACGGCGCTGCTTAAAAAGGCCGCCAAGATTGAAAAGGGATCTGGCAAGGCACACCTTGACAAGGTGGGCAAGGTCACCCGTGAACAACTCGAAGAAATCGCCAAGATCAAGATGAAAGACCTCAACGCTGCGGACCTGGACGGTGCAGTGAAGATCATTGCCGGTTCGGCCCGTTCAATGGGCCTGACGGTCGAAGGAGTCTGAAATGACCAAGCTCACCAAGAAAGCCAAGTTGCTGCAGAGCAAGGTCGACAGCACCAAACTGTACGCATTGAATGATGCGCTTAGCATCGTCAAGGAATGTGCCACTGCCAAGTTTGATGAATCCATTGATGTGGCCGTGCAGCTGGGCATTGATGCCAAGAAGTCCGACCAGGTGGTGCGCGGCGCAGTTGTCATGCCCGCTGGCACCGGCAAAACCAAACGTGTGGCCGTTTTTGCGCAGGGCGCCAAGGCTGAAGAAGCCAAGGCTGCAGGCGCCGACATCGTCGGCATGGAAGACCTGGCAGCCGAAATCAAGGCTGGCAAAATGGACTTTGACGTGGTCATTGCCAGTCCCGATACGATGCGCATAGTGGGTACTTTGGGTCAAGTGCTGGGCCCCCGTGGCCTGATGCCGAATCCCAAGGTTGGCACCGTGACGCCCGACGTTGCTCAGGCTGTGCGCAACGCCAAAGCCGGGCAGGTGCAGTTCCGCGTTGACAAGGCCGGCATCATCCACGGCACCATTGGCCGTCGTTCGTTTGAAGATGGCAAGCTGGTGGACAACCTGCGTGCGCTGATTGACGCATTGGTTAAGGCCAAGCCGGCCACCAGCAAGGGCGTTTACCTGCGCAAGGTGGCAGTTTCTTCAACCATGGGTGTGGGCGTGCGCGTCGACACCCAATCGATCGCTGCCCAGGCTGCGGCTTGAGCGAAGGCAAGCAATGTTTGCCCGCTGATGCGCGAGTCTGGCGCAGCAAATGCGGCAAGGAGTTTGGTGGGCTGGTTGTGCAATGTTGGCGACCAGGTCATCCAAGACCGCTGGTGGGTTGTGGGGTTTGATAACCCCATCGCAGCCCGTAATCGATGGCCAAGGCCCGCTAAAAACGGGCTCAAACCTGAAGCCAGCGCAGATGGCGGTCCCGCTGTGAAGAGGTGGTCGTGTGGGCAACCGAGGTTTGCAAATTCATTTGCAGAGCTGAAGTTGACCAGAAGCGCGAGTGTCCTGTGAACAGATGGCTGCTGAATCCGGTGTGCCGGTTGGGTGTTACAGCCCGCTGGCATGTTTCGCACGTTCACAAGTGTGAGGAGCAGACCTCTTGAGTCTCAATCGCAACGAGAAGGCAGCCGTGGTCACGGACGTGTCGGCACAAGCCGCACGCTCGCAGACGCTGGCGTTGGCCGAGTACCGTGGCCTCACCGTGGAAAACCTGAACAAGCTGCGTGTCGACGCGCGGTCCAAGGGTGTGTATCTTCATGTTTTGAAGAACACCCTGGCCCGTCGCGCCGTTGCCGGCACCCCGTTCGAGGTGGCCCAAGGTGCCATGGTAGGTCCGCTGATCTACGGCTTTTCCCAGGACGCCGTTGCCGCGGCGAAGGTCATTTCAGACTTCGCCAAAACCAACGACAAGTTGATCGTCAAAGGTGGCGCTTATGGCGGCAAAGCACTGGACGCAGATGGCATCAAGGCTTTGGCCGCGATTCCCAGCCGCGAAGTGCTGCTGTCCCAAGTGGCTGGTTTGTTGATGTCGCCGATACAGCGCGTAGCAGCTGTGTTTGCGGCCTTGGCGGCCCAGCGAGGTGAAGGTGCTGCGTCAGCCGATGCAGCCCCTGCCGCAGCTGCTGTTGGTGCAGAACCCGAAGCAGCGCCCGCTGCTTGAGCGGTGCAGTGCACACATCCTGATCCGATCCCCTCATTCAAATTTTTGTAGGTACACCAAATGGCATTCGATAAAGACGCATTCCTGTCCGCCATGGACAGCATGACCGTGATGGAACTCAATGACCTGGTCAAGGCCATTGAAGAGAAGTTTGGCGTGTCCGCCGCTTCGATGGCGGCCCCGGCTGCCGGTGGTGGTGGCGCTGCCGCTGCTGTGGTTGAAGAGAAGACCGAATTCAACGTGATGCTGCTGGAAGCTGGCGCCAACAAGGTGTCGGTCATCAAGGCCGTGCGCGAACTGACGGGCCTGGGCCTGAAAGAAGCCAAGGACATGGTTGACGGCGCTCCCAAGGCAGTGAAAGAAGCCATTTCCAAGGCTGACGCTGAAGCTGCCCTGAAGAAGCTGCTCGACGCCGGCGCCAAGGCAGAGTTGAAGTAAACCTACTGCGCGGCCCAATCTCGGCTCTGTGAGGCTCGCCGTACGGTAGTACGGCTGCGCTTCTCGAACCGACCTTGGGCCGCTCGCTACGGTTTCCTTTCAACTCTGCGATTCCGTAGCGCGCTAAAAGAAAGAAAACAGCGCGAAAGCCGCAACGCGGCCTTCGCAGTGTTTTCAGATCCGACTGCTGAAAACAGGTTTGGTCGGGCCCCGGTGCAACGCCGGGGTTGTCCGCCAGCGACGGGTAGTGGCCCGTCACCAAGCCTCGAATGCAATATTCGAGACATGCCAGTCGCCGACGAAACCTGAGGCCAGGCCTGGCTTTGGGTATCGACAGGAGAGAGTTAATGGCACAAGCAACCCCCTACACCTACACCGAGCGCAAGCGCATCCGCAAGAGTTTCGGCAAGCGTGAAAGTGTTCTGAAGGTTCCGTATCTGTTGACCATGCAGCGCGAGTCTTACGTCGCTTTCCTGCAGAAGGACATACCGCCGTTGAAACGCAAGCCCGAGGGCCTGCAGGCGGCATTCATTTCAGCGTTTCCGATCACGAGCCACAACGGCTTCGTGGAGATGAAATTCACCGAGTACAACATCGCCAAGCCGGCGTTTGATGTGCGTGAATGCCAACAGCGCGGTCTGACTTATGCAGCAGCCGTGCGCGCCAAGCTGCAGATGATCATTTACGACCGCGAATCGCACCCGGCCAAGCAGGTCAAGGAAATCAAGGAACAAGAGGTCTACATGGGCGAAGTGCCCTTGATGACGGACTACGGTTCCTTCATCGTCAACGGCACTGAACGGGTCATCGTCAGCCAGTTGCACCGCAGCCCGGGCGTGTTTTTCGAGCACGACAAAGGCAAGACGCACAGCTCGGGCAAGCTGCTTTTCAGCGCCCGCATCATCCCCTACCGCGGGTCCTGGCTCGACTTCGAATTCGATCCCAAGGACATCCTGTATTTCCGCGTCGACCGCCGCCGCAAGATGCCGGTGACGATCTTGCTGAAAGCGATCGGTCTTAACCACGAAAGCATCCTGGCCCACTTCTTCCACAACGACAGCTTTCGGTTGATGGACACCGGCGCGCAGATGGAATTTGTGCCAGAACGCTTGAAGGGTGAAGTGGCACGTTTTGACCTCACCGACAAGGCAGGCACGGTCATCATCGAAAAAGACAAACGCATCACCGTGCGCCACCTGCGCCAGTTCGAACAAAGCGGCAGCGGCTGGGTCAGCG
>JANNMQ010000717.1:0-2616 GCA_031398045.1 Rubrivivax sp. | reverse complement strand
GGCTGGGCTGGTGCTGATGGTGGTGTTGGCGCTGGCAGGCGTTCGTTCGGTGTGGGCCTTTGTGCTGCCGCTGATGGTGGTGGGCCTGGGCCACGGTTTTCTGGTGCCGCCCACGTTGTCGGCCAGTGTCAGCGTGGTGCCGGCACTGGCCGGCGCGGCGGCAGCCGTGGCCGGTGTGGGGCAGCAAGCCTTGGGGGCACTGGGTGGTTATGTGGTGGGGCTGGTGCCGCATGAAAGCGGTGTGCTGAACCTGGCGGGGCTGATGCTGGGTTTCAGCTTGATGGGGGCGGTGGCGCAGTTTTGGTGGGGGCGGTGGCAGGTGCGGTCTGGGGTGTCTGCATGGGTGCCCAAGTAGCCAGCACCGCGGCTGAGCTGTGGTGCGCATTTGTGGTGGAGGGAATTCGACATGGGACAGCCCCTGGTGAACCTGAGCAAGGCCCTGGCGCTGGCCGACGAACTGGACGACCCAGCGCGATGATCCTGCCTGACGTGAATGTGCTGCTGCGCGCGGTGGGCTTCAACGCCGACTTCGGCCGCTTTGCGGGGCTGCGCTTTAAGCATTTGCACTGATGGTCGCAAACAGCGCCATCACGACCGACGTCCTGATCGCCGGCGGCGGCCCCTGCGGCCTGATGTTGGCCATTGAACTGGGCCGGCGCGGCGTGCGCTGCCTGCTGGTCAATGACAAGCCCAGCACGGCCTTCAACCCGCAAGCCAACGCCACGCAGGCGCGCACGATGGAACACTTTCGGCGCCTGGGTTTTGCGCAGCGGGTGCGCCAGCAGGGCCTGCCGGCCGACCACCCCACCGACATTGCCTACCTCACCCGATTTGCGGGCCGCGAATTGGCGCGCTTGCGACTGCCCACCGCGGCGGCAGCTGCACAGCTTGTGAAAAGCACCAGCGGCTCATGGAGCGCAGCCGAGCTGCCGCACCGTGTTTCGCAGAAGTTTGTGGAACAGACGCTGCGCCAGGAAGCGCAGCGCTGTGACAGCGTGGACTTGCGCTACGGGTGGCGGCTGCAAGGTTTTGTCGATCACGGCGACCATGTGCAGGCCCAGGTGGCGCCCGTAGGCGGTGCCCAGCCAGACGCCAGCCCTGGCACAGGCACAAACCCGCCCATCACTGTGCACGCCCGGTACCTGGTGGGCGCCGACGGTGCACGCAGCAGCGTGCGCAACGCGCTGGGTTTCAGCTGGCAGGGCGACACCGGCATCAAGCGCAATTTCATGGGCGGCAAGATGTTTGCCGTCTACCTGCGGGCGCCTGACTTCTACCGACTGAACCCCAACCACCGCGCCTGGATGTATGTGATGGTGCACCCGCAGCTGCGCGCTTTCATGATGTCGGTGGACGGGCAGGGCGAGTTCGCGTTTCATGTGCAGGTGCCCGCTGGTATGGACGGTGACGCCTACACCCAGGCCGATGCACGCCGTTTTTTTGCCCAAGCCAGCGGCCTGGACTGCAACATCGAGATCCTGGCCCTGGGCACCTGGACGGCCGGCCACGCCTTGGTGGCTTCGGGCTTTCAAAAGGGCCGTGTCTTTCTGGGTGGTGATGCGGCGCATCTGTTCACCCCAACCGGTGGCCTGGGCTACAACACCGCGGTGGAAGATGCCATCAACCTGGGCTGGAAACTGGCCGCGGTGTTGCGCGGCCAGGGCGGTGCAGCACTGCTGCGCAGTTATGAACACGAACGCAAAGTGCTGGCGCTGCGCAACACCGGTTACGCGTGCCAGTTTGCCGACAGCATTGGGCTGTTCGAGGCCGCACCTGAACTGGACGACGACACTGCCGCTGGCGAGCGTGCACGCGCTGCGGCGTCTGACTACCTGAATGGCCATGCGCGGCGGGAATTCAACATCCCCGGCGTCACCTTTGGCGGGCGCTACGACGGGTCGCCCGTCATCGTGGCCGACGGTACGCAACCGCCACCCGATGCAGCCAACAGCTACATCCCCAGCGCCTGCCCGGGTGGGCGGCCACCGCATGCCTGGCTGGCTGATGGCCGGTCGCTGTACGACAGTTTTGGCCCTGAATGGACGCTGCTGGTGTTGGGCCCGCAGCCGCCACCAGCGGCCGCTTTTGAACGGCAAGCGCAGCGGATGGCGCTGCCGCTGCAGGTGGTTTGGCACCACGACGCAGCGCTGCGGGCCTTGTATGAGGCGCCGCTGGTGCTGATCAGGCCCGACCACATCGTGTCCTGGCGCGGCGAAAGCGACCACCTTGCGGCGCGGGTCCTGGCCCAGGTGTTGGCGCGCGTGCTGGGTGCGTAAACCGCAGCAGCCTCAGTCGGCTTTCACCCCGGCGTCTTTAACCAGCTTGGCCCAGAAACGGTTGTCGTCGGCCAGGAAGGCTGCAAAGTCGTCGGGCGACTTCGACAGCGCCACTTCGGTGCCTTCACGCGCCAGCGCGGCTTTTACTTCGGGCAACTGCATCACCGACTGCGCCGCATCAAACAGCTTCTTGACCACTTCGGCCGGCGTGCCCACCGGCACAAAAAAGCCGTACCAGAACGACAGGCTGTAAGCCGGCAGGCCTGCTTCAGCCGTGCCCGGCACACCCGGCACCAGTGCCGTGCGCTGCAGGCTGGTGACGGCCAGCGCCTTCAACCGC
>JANNMQ010000710.1:0-4904 GCA_031398045.1 Rubrivivax sp. | reverse complement strand
CCCGCATCGTCAGCGCAGAAACACCCGAGGCCGGCGAGAACGACGAGGTCTTCCGCAGCCTGGTGCCCGCCGATCTGCTGGCTTTCCTGGGGCGTGACCGTGTGACCGCGCAGAGCGATCGGCTGGATGCTGTGGCTGCCGAGCGGCTGCAGGCCGCGTTCGAGGCGCGGGCCGACGGCTACGCGAAGATGCTGGCGCGCCGCCGCGAGCTGCAGCAGCTGGTAACCGAGCGCTCGGTTGGCATCGACGCCTGGTTGACACCCACGGTGCCGATGCTGCCGCAGCCGACGGCCGATTTCAGCAGCGTGGCCGAAGTGGCAGCCTGGAACCGGCGCGCGACGCGCAACACGCGGCCCGGCAACCTGTTCGGGCAGTGCGGAATCTCGTTGCCGATCCAGCACCTGGGTGAGGTGGCTGCAGGCCAAGTTTCCGGCGCTGCGCTGCACGGCCACCCTATCGGCGCTGCGCTGCAGGACCACCCCTTCGGCGCTGCGCTGCAGGACCACCCCATCGGCGCTGCGCTGCCGGTGGGCCTGCAACTGTGCGCCGCGCCCGGCCATGACGTAGCGTTGTTAAGCATGGCCTGTGCCGTCGAGGACCTGCTGGGTCGTCCGGCAGAAGCGGTATTGGACGCGTTGGCGGAATAGCTGACGTTTGCGGTGCGCTGTCGCAACCGATAGGGATAGGCACCGAGTCGCGCAAGTGCGCCTGCGTGATACCGGCGTCGGGCCATTCGAGCTTGCGCTTCTCCTTTCGTCGAAAATCTCCCATGGCCACTGAAGCTGAACACAAGTCCACCGGCGTGGATAAGCTGGAGCTCTATCGCTGGGCTGTACAGGACCCCGAGACCCATGCAACCGTGCTGCGACTGATGTTCGAGCGCTTGCACCCGGGCCGCATCCCCGCGCTGTTGCGTGAAGACTTCGCGGGTACCAGCGCCGAGTCCGTCGCTTGGCTGGCATTGGTTCCCGGTCGTCGAGCGTTGGCGGTCGATTGCGATGCGCCGACGGTAGCCTGGGCCCGTCGCCGCGCCAGACGCATCCTGGGCACGCAAGCCGACGACCTGCAATTCATTGAAGCCGACGTGATGACCGTAGCGCCGCCGGCCGGGCCGGCGGCGGACATCATCTCGGTGCTGAACTTCAGCATCCTCTACCTGCGCGAGCCGGCGCAACTGCAGGCCTATTTGCGGCACGCCTGGTGTTGTCTGGCGTCCCCGGGCCTGCTCGTGCTGAACCTGTTCGGTGGCGCTGGCGCGCTGAAGCCGCACACCGACAGCCATTTCGTCACGCCTTCACCGCGCCTTGCCAGCGAGGCTGCGATCCCGGCCTTCGAGTACCTGTGGGAGCAGCGCCATGTCGACCCGCAGACAAGACGGCTCGACTGCCGTATCCACTTTCGCCTCCCCAACCGAGGCGCCGATGGCGGTGTCCTCGAACTGCGTGACGCCTTCCGCTATGACTGGCGACTCTGGTCTCTGTCCGAGCTGATGGCGGGCCTGCGGGAGGCCGGCTTCGACCAGGTGCAGGTCTGGCGACACACCTACGATTCGGAACGCGGTGCCGACGGCGTCTTTCTGGGTGCGGTGACGCCGCAGGTGTTCGAGACGCTGGACCTCTGGACGGCTTACATCGTTGCATCGCGGGGCACTGGCCCGGGACTTCCATCGGAAAAAATCTGAGGCGATTCCGACAGAATGGTCCTTGAATCAACGTGCCACGCCGTCACCCGATTGGGATTCAACAGGCTGGCTAACTAAGGTGTTGATGCTGTTGGCGTGGCAACCAGACTCCCTGGTCATCTCTCTGGGCTAACGCCCAGCGCGGACGCGCTCTGTCATTTGTTGGCGAAACCGCCCACCAGGCGGCGTACAACAACGCGTGGGCTGCTTTGCCCATCGGTGCCGCCCGCGAAGAAGGAAAGCGCATCGGCACCGAGCAAGCCGCGCGCGTGCTCGCCAAGCGTGCTGACGATGGCCGAGAACCTGGCCAGTTTTTTTGGCACGCGCCGGGTGACATTTGCACATTTGCTTTCGACAGCACGGTCACCCAGACGACGCACGGGTGGACGACGGTGGATGCCACCGTGCAGGAGGTGCACGAGGCGCGTATCGTCGGCGGCATGCACTTGCGCACGTCAAACCTTGCTGGCGAGAAGCTCGGCGCCGAGGTCGCGCGACTCGTGGCACGACGACTGGGCGAACGACGTTGAACGTGCGCTACGCCCCTTTCGAAATCGCGATGGCCGACACACTGGTGCCTATGTGGCGCGAGAGTTTCGAGCACGGCCTGGGCATCGTCGATCCGAACCCGATCGCCACACAACGCGCGTACCTGATCGAGCGCGTGTTGCCCGAACACGACGTGACGGTGGCGCTGGAGGATGAGCGCATCGTCGGCTTCGTCGCGTCGAATGCGGTGTCGGTGAGCCAGCTCTTTGTGCGCGTCGGCTGCCACGGCCAGGGCATCGGCCGCGAGCTGCTGCGCCAGGCAATGGCCGCATCGGCGGGGTCTCTGTGGCTGTACACCTTCGCGCGCAACACCAGGGCGCGGCAGTTCTATGAACGCAACGGTTTCGTGGCCGCGGCTTTCGGGTTCGAGCCGACCTGGCAGCTCGACGACGTGCGCTACGAGTGGCAGCGCGCGCCTGACGCCAGTGCGCGCTGATCCGCATCCCCGCAGCTGTTACGTGCGGCGCCTCGTTCGCAGCAGCAACAGACCGCAGACGAGCAAGGCCAGACTCCCGGGTTCGGCCACCGCATTGACGAGCAAGCCGTCGAAGAAGACAAAGCTCGTTGCACCGCCGGTCAAGGGCACGAAGTCGAAACCCAGGCGCCCATTGAACGTGGGCAGGCTGCCCAACAAGGCCTGCGAGCTGATGAAATCGTCGATCGGGTCCGGGGTGGATTGACCCTCGATCCAGAACAGGCGCACGTTGACCAGACGGTAACCGGGCAGGTCGAAGCCGACGATGTTCTTGGTGGACCCTGCGGCAGTTGGATCGGCTCCAAGCTGCAACCAGTCTGTGGGCGGCGCGCCAGCCGACAGCCTGATGTCATCGCCCACCCCGGTGTAGCCACCGGGGTCGGTGAAGTTGCGTGAGCCCACGCTGCCCTGCAGGTTCGTGATGCTCAGGTTGTAGATCGATGCCCCGTTGCCGGCTGTCTGCGTGAAGCCGGCAGTCGGGTCGTAGGCAAAGGCCCCATGGACCGCATCCGTATTGGCAAAGGCCGTCACCGGACCGCCTGGAGTTCCGTAGGGTGACGCATGGGTCGAGAAGCTGTAGTTGATGCTCGCGGCGGCGGCGGAACCAGCCACCCATGCCGCCAGCCCCCAACAAACGGCAAGGCGAACCATGTTCAAGATCCAGTGGCAAGTCATTTGCGACTCCTGTGGTTGAAGGGTCCTGGCCAAGCTGGCTGGGAGCTTCCAGTCTATGCAGGTCGCTTGGCCAGGAATTGAGCCATCTCAAACTGGCGTGTTCAAGGCGTCGCTGCGCGTAAGCAGCAGCCTGTGCGCCGGCAACCGGCGTCGCGCCTGCAACGGTTTCAGTTGACTGCATCGCCAGCGGCCATGGTCGCCGCTGGGCAACGGCGCGTCTTTGCGGCCGTGCGGGTGTGCCTGCCTTTGCCGAGCCCGGGTTCAGCTCAGTTCAAGTACATGCCCAGGTAGCGCCGCCCGCGGCTGACGGCATCGGCATCCGGGCAGGCGTCGAACCAGTCGATCAGCTGCCTGCGGGCGCGTTCGCGGTCGGGTTTGCCTTCGGCCTTGTCGCGCAGCACCACCTCCAGCAGGCCGTCGAAGGCGGCGTTGAAATCACCTTCGAACACCTGGATGGCAGCCAGCGCAAAACGTGCCTCGAAGTCCTTCGGGTTGGCAGCAATGCGCGCCGCCAGCGCCACCGCGTCACCTGCCGGCTTGTGGGCCAGTATCTGCAGCCGCTTGCGCAAAGACGCGTCGCGGCTGCCGCGCTCGGCGGCGGGTACATCGTCCAGCAGCGCCGTCACCTCGGCCACGGCGGCACCACGTGCCAGCCAGCGCTCGGCCAGGTCGGCCGTGGCTTCAGGGTGGCCGGGCACCATTTGCAGCGCTTCGGTCAGCATGGCCTCCGCGTCTGCGGGGTCGGGTGACGCAGCCGCAGCGCTGCGTATCTCTTCCATCGGGTCGGCCGGCGGCTGAAGGTGTTTGTCCAGGAAAGCCCGTATCTGGCCCTCGGGCAGCGCACCGGTGAACTGGTCCACCGGCTTGCCGCCCACAAACAGCACCACCAAAGGAATGCTTTTGATGCGCAACGCCGCGCTGAGGTTGGGCGCTGTGTCGGTGTTGATCTTGGCCAGTTCAAAAGCGCCACCATAACTTTCGGCCAGGCGTTCCAGCACCGGGCCCAGCGATTTGCAGGGCCCGCACCAGGGCGCCCAGCAGTCCAGCAACACGGGCACCTGCAGTGAACGCTCCAGCACGCGGGTTTGAAATTCGGCTTCGGTGACGTCGTACACCAGCGGGCCACCGTCGTCGCCAGGGGCTGCGCCAGCCGGTGCAGCAGGTTGCATGGCGTAGCCGCCGCCCGGGCCGGCACCGGCGGCGTAGGGGTTGTGGGCTGCAAAAGGGTTGGTGGGCTTGGGCGTGTTCATGCCCGCATTGTGGCCAAGTCTGCAAGCCCCGGGCGGTGGGGCCTGTGGCTGGCAACGGCTGTCTATGATGCTGGTGATGAAACGCCTGTGGCGCACCCTTCTGCTGCCCACGCTGCTGGCAGCCGCCTTGGGTGGGAATGCGGTGGTGGTTCATTGCGGCCTGCCGGGCCGGGCTTGGGCGGTGTCGCCACCAGTCGCAACGGCGCCTGCCTCGCCGCCTGCCCAGGCCCCGACCGCGCCAGCCGGCCTGAAAGTGCTGCGCCTGGCCAGCGAA
>JANNMQ010000700.1:0-1838 GCA_031398045.1 Rubrivivax sp. | reverse complement strand
GCATCGGCCGCAGAAATCTTCGAGCTCGGCTTCAATCACTTCTTCCGTGGCAGCGAAAGCGGGCAGAGCAGCGACCTGGTCTTCTTCCAGCCGCATTCGGCGCCGGGCGTTTATGCGCGTGCTTTCCTGGAAGGCCGGCTGAGCGAAGCGCAACTGGCCCACTACCGGCAGGAGGTCGATGGTCAGGGTCTGTGTTCCTACCCGCACCCTTGGCTGATGCCCGACTTCTGGCAGTTCCCCACCGGCTCGATGGGGTTGGGGCCGCTGTGTGCCGTCTATCAGGCGCGGTTCATGCGCTACCTGGCCCACAGGGGCCTTCTGGACACGGCAGGCCGCCACGTCTGGGGCGTCTTCGGCGACGGCGAAATGGACGAGCCCGAGTCGATTGCCGGCCTGACCCTGGCCGCGCGCGAAAGGCTGGATAACCTGACCTTCATCGTCAACTGCAACCTGCAGCGGCTGGACGGCCCGGTGCGGGGCAACGGCCAGGTCATCCAGGAACTGGAGGCGTTGTTCAACGGCGCCGGCTGGAACGTGGTGAAGGTGCTGTGGGGCAGCGAATGGGACGCCTTGTTCGAGCGCGACAAGGAACACGTGCTGCTGCGGGCCCTGAGCCGCACCGTCGACGGCCAGTACCAGACGCTGGGCGCCAACGACGGCGCTTACAACATCGAGCACTTCTTTCGCCAGGACCCCGCTGTGCAAAAGCTGGTGGCCCACATGAACGAAGCCGAGATCGACGGCCTGAAGCGCGGCGGCCATGACTTTCGCAAGCTGTATGCGGCCTTCGCGGCGGCCCGTGCCCATGAAGGGCGCCCGACGGTGATCCTGGCCAAGACCAAGAAGGGCTATGGCATGGGTGGTGTCGGCGAGTCGCGCATGACCGCGCACGGTGCGAAGAAGCTGGACGCCGAAGCCCTGATCGCCTTTCGCGACCGCTTTGCGCTGCCGCTGTCCAACCAAGACGCGGCCACCCTGCAGTTCCTGCGCCCGGCCAGCGACAGTGCCGAGATGCGCTACCTGCAGCAGCGCCGCGCCGCGCTGGGCGGCTACCTGCCGCGGCGCAATGCCACCAGCCCACCGCTGGCCGTGCCGGCCCTGGAAACCTGGGCCGACTTCGCGTTGAACGCCAATGGCCGGGAGATGTCCACCACCATGGCTGCGGTGCGCGCACTGAGCAACCTGCTGAAGGACACCACGCTGGGCCCGCGCATCGTGCCCATCGTGGCCGACGAGGCGCGCACCTTCGGCATGGCCAACCTGTTCCGGCAAGTGGGCATCTACGCCCCAGAAGGCCAGAAGTACCAGCCCGAAGACGCGCACACCATGCTGTACTACCGCGAGCTGAAGGACGGCCAGCTGCTGGAAGAAGGCATCAACGAGGCCGGCGCCATGAGCTCATGGATAGCCGCCGCCACCAGCTACAGCGTGCATGGCCTGCCGATGTTGCCGGTGTACATCTACTACTCGATGTTCGGCTTCCAGCGCGTGGGCGACCTGATCTGGGCCGCTGCCGACCAGCGCAGCCGAGGCTTCCTGTTTGGTGCCACGGCGGGTCGCACGACACTGGGTGGCGAGGGACTGCAGCATCAGGACGGGTCCAGCCTGCTGGTGGCCAGCACGGTGCCCAATTGCCGGGCCTGGGACCCCGCATCGGCCGGTGAACTGGCCGTGATCCTGCAGCACGGCATGCAGCGCATGCTGGAACAGCAGCATGACGAGTTCCACTACATCACGTTGATGAACGAGAACCAGGCCATGGCCAGCCTGCCCGCTGAAGTGCACGGTGACCTGCTCAAAGGCATGTACAACCTGCGGCACGTGGACGCGACGCAACC
>JANNMQ010000667.1:0-2266 GCA_031398045.1 Rubrivivax sp. | reverse complement strand
TGTACCCCGACCAGAGTCTGTATTCAGTCGACTCGGTGCCGAAGGTGGTGAAGAAGATCAACGCCACCTTCCAGCGCGCCGACCAGATCCAGTGGAGCGAAGGCAAGGGCGATATTGACTTTTTCGCCCCCATCGTGGCCGACGCCGAAGCCGGCTTCGGTGGTGTGCTGAACGCCTTTGAACTGATGAAGGCGATGATCGAAGCGGGTGCCGCCGGTGTGCACTTCGAAGACCAATTGGCCAGCGTGAAGAAGTGCGGCCACATGGGTGGCAAGGTGCTGGTGCCGACGCGTGAAAACGTGGCCAAGCTGGTGGCCGCGCGCCTGGCTGCCGACGTGATGGGCACACCCACCGTGCTGCTGGCCCGCACCGACGCCGAAGCGGCCGACTTGGTGACCAGCGACGTGGACGACAACGACAAGCCCTTCCTGACCGGCGAGCGCACGATCGAAGGTTTCTACCGCACCAAAAAAGGCATCGACCAGGCCATCAGCCGCGGTCTGGCCTACGCACCGTATGTCGACATGATCTGGTGCGAAACCGGCACACCCGATCTGAAGTTTGCGAAAGACTTCGCCGACGCCATCCACGCCAAGTTCCCGGGCAAGATGCTGGCCTACAACTGCAGCCCCAGCTTCAACTGGAAGAAGAACCTGGACGACGCCACGATTGCCAAGTTCCAGCGCGAACTGGGCGCCATGGGCTACAAGTTCCAGTTCATCACGCTGGCCGGTTTCCACAGCCTGAACTACAGCATGTTCGACCTGGCCTACGGCTACGCGCGCAACAACATGAGCGCGTTTGTGGAACTGCAAGAGAAGGAATTCGCCGCTGCCGAACGCGGTTTCACTGCCGTGAAGCACCAGCGCGAAGTGGGTACCGGTTACTTTGATGCGGTTACCACCACCATCGAACGCGACGCGTCAACGGCTGCATTGAAGGGCAGCACCGAAGACGAGCAGTTTTTCGACGGTACGCATCACTGATCCGCTGATCCGCCGATCCACTTTGCAGCCTGGGGCCGGCATCCGGATGCTGGCCCTGCACTTGCACATCAACGCCACCCGCGCAATGCGCTGTGTGGCGTTTTCTTTTCTGCCGCCGTTGACAATGGGCCACCGGCAGCCACTGATCAGGAGCTTCGATGACCATCCACCGCATCTTCAACGCCTGCATCAACCAGGACGGCAGCGCACGGCTCACCACTTGGTATGCCGCCACTTTGCTGGCGCTGTGTCTGCACACCGTGGTCCAGGCCCAGGTGCCTGAAACGCCACAGCAGCGCCGTGCCGCCGCGCAGGCGCTGGTGAAGACCATGGACGATTTGATGGGTTCGCAACGCATGGTGGGCGCCATGCGCGCAGCCATGCAGGCGCCGCTTGAACAACAGCTGCGTGCGGCCAGCCACCTTTCGCTGCAGCAGCGTGACCGCGCCGTGGCCGTGTTGAGTGACGCCATGGGCAGCACCTTGGGCGAATGGGTGCAGGACATGATGCCCAGCCTGTACGCCACCATGACCGACATCTACGTCGAGCGCTTCACATTGGCCGAAATTCAAGAACTGCGGCGCTTCTACGACAGCTCGGCAGGCCGCAAATCAGTCACCGTGATGCAAGAAGACATGCCGCGCCTGATGGCGCCGATGATGCAGAACATGCAGTCACGCGCGCCTCAGCTGAAAGAGCGCATGGACGCAGCGGCACAGCGCCTGGAGCAAGAGGGCATCAGGCTCAAGCCGCCGGGGCAGTAGGGGGCGCAGTAGGGGGGCCAGCGTCGGGGCGGCATCAGACAGCCATGCTGGCCCCGCGCCGCCGCCACTGCACCAGGCCATAGAAGCACAACGCTGCTACGACCAGCCCACCCAGGAAGGCCGGTGACGCCATGTTCTGCAGCGAACCGGCAATGTCACCCAGCAGCCAGGAAGGCGCCTGCTGCATGCTGAAGCGCACGGCTTCGTCGGGCGCGCTTGGCATGTTCACCGTGTGACGGCCACTGATCATTGATCGGGCGGCACCTGTGGCCAGGGTGGACAGCGCATCAGGCACCATGCGGTAGCCCAGGACTTCGCCCAGGCGCGAACTGCCCAGCGCCAGGGCCAGCCCCAACACCACCAGCCCCCAGCGCCGCAGCCATGCAAACATCAGCATGGCCAGCAGAATCAGCGGCGAAAGCCACAGCACGGCCATCGGCCAGCCTGCGCAGACGCGGACCACGGCCACCGCTACCGAGGCCAGCACATCGGATGCGGGCAGCGCGAACCAGTCGG
>JANNMQ010000659.1:0-2897 GCA_031398045.1 Rubrivivax sp. | reverse complement strand
GGCTGGGGCCGCAGCATCATCATCGGCGTGGCTGAAGCGGGTGCAGAAATCAGCACGCGGCCTTTCCAGCTGGTGACGGGCCGCAAGTGGGAAGGTTCGGCCTTCGGCGGCGCCCGCGGCCGCACCGATGTGCCGAAAATCGTCGACTGGTACATGGACGGCAAGCTCAACATCGACGACCTGATCACGCACAAGCTGCCGCTGGAACGTATCAACGAGGGCTTCGATTTGATGAAGCGGGGGGAGGCGATTCGGGCTGTCGTGGAGTTCTGAGGCGGGCATCTGTCTTTAAGGCTTGCATCGTTCCTTTGCGCCGCCGCATTGAGCGGGTAAGTGCGGGGTTGAACTTTCAATGGCTTATCAGCCGCGTCGCTAGACTCCACCTCATTCGTCCAATAGGCCTGCAGAGCCTGGGCGTGCTGAGGGAGTCAAGCTGGTGGTAAGGGCCACCGCCGACGCCAACAGCTGACGCTGCGTTTTGAACTTCAGCCCGCAAACCAGTCTTCCAGCTGCAGACCTTGTACGCGCTCAAAGTGACGCAGGTTGTGCGTCACCAGCGTCAAGCCTAGCGCCAACGCGTGGGCGGCGATCTGCGTGTCCAGTTCAGCTATGGGCGTGCCCTGTTTCTTGTGGGCTGCCCTGATCTGGCCGTAGTGGTCGGCTGCATGCTCGGTCCAGGGCAGGTTGGGCAGTTGCAGCAGAAACTGGTCGATCAGCGCGCGCCGTTTGTCGTCGGCGGCCATGGCGGCCTGGCCAAAACGCAGTTCGGCCCTGGTCAAAGTGGAGACAGCCAGCGTGCCCTTCTGCAGCCCGTGCAGCACACGTTGCTCCAGAGCGGGCGAGCTTCGGCGCAAGAAATAACTGACGATATTGGTGTCCAGCAGGTGTTGCAGGCTCACGGCGCCCAGCCCAGTAGCGGGTCGGCGCGGGTCGCATCATCGCGGGCGATCAGGAACTCTTCGCTGGCAGGCATGCGCTGCAGGGCCGCCACGAAAGCCGCTATTTCATCCGCGCCGGTCTTGGGTTTGAGCGTGATCTCACCGGTGTGCGGGTTCTTGCTGATCCACATCTCCCGCGCATCCACCCGGTAGGCCTTGGGCAAGCGCACGGCTTGGCTGTTGCCGGTGCTGAAAACTTTGGCGATGTCGGTCATGATGGTCAAAAGTATCTACAAAACAGAGATATTTTGCGAGCCGATGGCGCTGAAGGCCAGTGCGGTACGGCGTCGTCCCACAATGCGTGCAGTTTTCCCATTGGAGCTGGTTGCAGCAGCCCAGGATCAGACCATGACCTCCACAGCATCCCAACCAACACCCGGTCATCGTCTCCGGCGGCGGCATAGGCGGCCTGGCGGCCGCGCTGGCGCTAAGCCGTCAAGGTTACGCCGTCAAGGTGCTGGAACAGGCCGCAGAGCTGGGCGAAATCGGCGCCGGCATCCAGCTGGGGCCGAATGCGTTTTCAGCTTTTGATGCGCTGGGCGTGGGTGAACAGGCGCGCGGCCGCGCCGTTTACATCGACGAGATGGTGATGCACGACGCGCTGGACGAAACGCTGGTGGGGCGCATCCCCACCGGCGCAGCTTTCCGCCAGCGCTTCGCCAACCTCTACGCGGTGATACACCGTGCGGACGTGCACCGCTCGCTGCTGGAAGGGGCCCAGGCTTCAGGGCGTGTTGAAGTGGTCACGTCCACCACCGCGCAGCGTGTGGAACAAGACGACGACGGTGTGACCGTTTTTGACGCGCAGGGTGGGCGCCACCGCGGTGTGGCGCTGATCGGCGCCGACGGCGTAAAAAGCGCCGTGCGCCGGCAAACCGTGGGCGACGAAGCGCGTGTGTCGGGCCATGTGGTGTACCGCGCGGTGGTGGACCGCAAGGACTTCCCGGCCGACCTGCAGTGGAACTCGGCCAGCATCTGGGTAGGCCCCAATTGCCACCTGGTGCACTACCCGTTGCGCGGTGGTGAACAGTACAACGTGGTCGTCACTTTCCACAGCCGCCAGGTGGAGCAGTGGAGCGTGACCGAAGGCAGCCGTGAAGAAGTGCAGAGTTACTTCGAAGGCATATGCCCCGAAGCGCGCCAGCTGATCGATTTGCCCCAAAAGCTGGAAGCGCTGGGCCACTGCCGACCGCGACCCCATCGGCCAGTGGACCCACGGCCGCACCAGGCTGCTGGGCGACGCCGCCCACCCCACGCTGCAGTACCTGGCGCAAGGGGCCTGCATGGCGCTGGAAGACGCGGTGACGCTGGGTGAGGCACTGCGGGTTTGTCAGGTTGGGCACGAAGGGTGCTTCGACAAGGCCTTTGCGCTGGTTGCAAACTCGCGCCTGGCGCGCACTGCGCGCATCGTGCTGTCGGCGCGTGAAATGGGCCGCATCTTCCACGCCAAGGGTGTGGAAAGGCTGGTGCGCACTGAGCTGTGGAAAGGCCGCACGCCCGAACGCTTTTACGATGCGATGGAATGGCTGTACAGCTGGCGCCTGGATAGCTGTTTGGCGGGCTGACTAAACAAAGGATTACCGATGAGCAGCGATACCGAACTCGGCAAACTGACTGACCTGCCACCGGCTTACGTCGAGGCGCTGCGCCAGTTGAACCTGGTGCCGCTGTGGCCCAGCCTGCGTGGTGTGCTGCCGCCCCTGAAGCCGCGGCTGAACACACGCGCCACGGCTTGGCACTACAAGGACATCTTGCCGCTGCTGCTGCAAGCCGGTGAACTGACACCGATCGAAAAAGCAGAACGCCGCGTGCTGGTGCTGGCCAACCCGGGCCACGGCCTGGACAAGATGCAGGCCAGCGCCGCCATGTACTTGGGCATGCAATTGCTGCTGCCCGGTGAATGGGCGCCCAGCCACCGCCACACGCCCAACGCCGTGCGCATGGTGGTGCAAGGCGAGG
>JANNMQ010000815.1:0-12405 GCA_031398045.1 Rubrivivax sp. | reverse complement strand
GCGCCCACCACCCGCGGTGCAGCCTCAGCGGCCACCAGGCACCCGGAACGCTCACCCCACATCCACAGGGGGACGGAATAACGCTGCTGCAGCCAGTTTGCAGCGGCCACCGCGTCGTCAACCCAGGCCGACCAGCTGGCTTGTTCGATCTCGCCGCTGCTGTCGCCGCAACCCAGCAGATCGATCTGCAGCACGGCAAACCCAGCCGCAGCCAAGGCGCGCGATGCCAGCGACGCCATGCGTCGCGACTTGTTCATTTCTTCGCCAAAGGCGTGCAGGAACAACACCGCGGCCTGGCACGCACCGGGCGGCACGTGCAGCAGGGCCAGCCGCTGACCGCCGGCCGGACCGCTGCCAGGTAAAAAGAAGGCTTGCGGGGCCGGTGCTGCGCCGGCGGCCCAACCTGCGCTCAACCCGGGTTCAAACGGCAAGCTTGCCGCTGACAAAGTCAACCAGGGTGCCGACGCTGGCAAACGTGGCGCCTTCAATATCGTCGTCGTCAACAACGATGCCAAAAGTGTCTTCCAGCGCGGTGATCATCGAAACCACAGCCATCGAGTCGAGCTCAGGAATCGCACCCAACAAATGGGTCTCGCGCGTGAAGCCAGCAGCCCGCCCTTCGAGGCTCAGCACCTCGTCCAGCAAACGCAAGACTTCTTGTTCAGTGTTCATGTCCCGGCTCCAAGCGCGCAATTCATTTCAACAGATTTTAGTTTCTATCGGACCTGCCTCTGTCCACCAAGTCACCGCGAAGCGCAACAAGCGCACACCGGTTCAATGGCCGGCATGCACAGCAGCCGTTCAAGCGTCAGGCAACAGCTGCACCAGTTCAACCGCGTAGGCCCGTGTGTACAGCGGCGGTATGAAATTGCACAAAAAGCGTCCCGCGCCCTGCACGGGCTCTGGTTCCAGCATCTTGACGCCAATGGCCGCCAAGCGCGCCGTCGATTCGGCCAGGTCGGGCACTGCAAAAGCCAGATGGTGAAGGCCGCCCAAGCCGTTGTTGAATTCACGCAAGGGCCCTGGCGACCCCGGCACCACAAACTCCACCGGCGAGCCCCCATTGCCCTGCGCAAATATGCACAGCACGTCCCAGGTGGCTACGTGGCCACGGTAGTCTTCTTTCAGCCCCAACCTTGCCATCTGCGCCAGGGCGAGCTTTTCAGTCCGCACGACGATGCCCACATGGTGCAGCACCGGGCTGTTCAGCGCAGCAAGTACTTCAACTTCCATGGTTTTTTGTGGTGTGTAGGGTTGAGGCCCAAGGCGACCCGCTGCAGCACCGGCGCCAAAGCTTGGCGCCAGCGACTGTTGTCAGGTGATGCGTCGCGGCTGGTAGATGTGGAAAGATCGCGCATAAGCATCCTGAAATCCAAAGTTGCGCAGGTTGTGATACGCCGCGTCGGGCCTTTCTTTGCTGCTGACCGCGGTTTCCGTGGTCACCCACGCACAACCCGCGGCGTGTGCGTCTTCCAGTTGCCGCGCCACGATGCCGGCGTGCACCCAACGTCCGCGGTGCGAGGCCTGTACCGACGTCCAACCCAGCCAGGCCACACCGTTTTCTACATACGACAGTGACGCGCCCACCGCTGCGTCGCCGTCAAAGGCCAGCCAGCGCCGCCAACCTGGTGCACATGAGCCTATCGCCAGCAGCTGCCCCACCGGTTCTGGCATGTTGAAGTTTTCACAGCACAGGCCCGCCACGCGGGGGGACAACGCGCAAGGCACCGCTTCCACACGCAGTCCGGTGGCCCGTGTCCAGGCCGCATAACGCGGAGGTGGTGCAGAACCATCGCGAAGCAATACTTGCACGGGCAAGGACTTGCGCATCCGGTGCGCCTTCAGCCATGCCGGCAATTCCGCCGGCTCTGCGGCTGGGCTCAGCTCTACACCAAAGGGCACCTGACCCGCAGCGTAGGCCGCAACCGTGGCTTCAAGATGTTCGATGTTGGCGGGCTCAAACACCCCCAATCCAAGCACCCGGTTGACAACCAGCGTCGAATGGACGGCCTCGGCCTGCAGCAGCACCGCAGAACCTACGGTCGAGGCGCGGAAGCCCAGGGCAGGGTCGGCCGCGTGGGTGGCATTGAACAGGCTTGCGTAAGCTCTCGCTTCGCTGCCTTCCACCAAGCGTGCCAGCGGTAGGCCAACAGGCCCCGCGGCCGCGGCCTGCGGTTTACTTGATGATGTTTCCGGTGTTTGAGACATTGCTCAGGTCCAGCACCAATTTGCTGCGCGCCTGGTCGTAGCCCATGCGGTCTATGGCTTCCAGGTCATAGGCCACGTACATGCGGTCGAGCCACACTTCTTCGTGAAACGGCCGCCGGCTGCGCACGCCCCGCCAGCGGTCTATCTTCACGCCCGGCGTGTCGCGGTTGAAGTCCTCTACCGCCAGCAACTCACCAGCAAAACGGTGGTAGAGCATGGTCTCCACGTCGTCCAGGTAAATGATGGTGCGAAACAGCGTCTTGCGCTCGGGCATGCTCAGGATGCGCAGCGCGTCGCGGGTGGAGCTGTAGAAGTCCACATCAATGGATATAAAGCCCACCGGCGCAGGCAACTGGTTTTTCACGAAGTCAGCCAGGGTGTGGGCCACGTCGCCCAGCACCAGCTGGGTTTGAGGCCCCAGGCGCGGGCGCAACTGGTCCCACACCATTGGGAAATCACCCGGCGACCAAATTTCGGGGTGGTCACGAAAGTCGCCAGTACCTTTGGGCAAACCTTCGCCGGTGTCAAAACCCAGCACGTGGATCTTTACGCCCGTGGCCGCCTGCACACGTTCGGCATAAGACTGCAGGCACAACAAGCCGGCGCCGCCAGCGACGCCGAACTCCGCCACCGAGATTTCTTTGATGTTGGATTCCAGCGCCTGGTCTGCGGCGCGCAGCACGCCCAGCAGGTAGTTGGGGCGCTCGGCGGCGTCCCAGCGCGAGATGGTGCGAATGTCGGATGAAAACCGTTTAACCAGCGCCTTGGCCACCAGGCGGAATGGCGGCTCTTCCATCAAGCGCGCCAAAAAATTAGTTTGTTTTTCGCTCATCGTCGGTCGCATTTTTGAAAGTGTTGAGGCAGGCGCGCAAACTACCGCGCCCATCTGATTGTGCCGCCGCCTGTGTAGCCACGGCAGCCACAAAAGCAGCACTCAGCTGCCGTTACTCCGCACGATCTCAAGCGCCACATCAAAGCTCAGCAGGCGCATCTGGTCTTCAAAATCCATCGTGAAGCCAAACTCTTCTTCGATCGCGTTGATGAGGTGAATCTGATTCAAGGAGTCCCATTTTTCGCAAGACTGCGAAGACAAATCAGCGCCGACCTGATCAAGCGGCAGGTCAAGAATGGCTGCAAACACTTCCTTTAAACGCTGGCTTTTTTCATCAGTGGTCACGTCTTGTACCCTTTCATTCGTTGCGCTGTACGGCCACAAAAGGCGGCCAAGGCAAAACGCCTGGCGCTGCGGCAATCTCAAAGTTGACTTCGTCTGTGGCTTCGGCAACGCGCACAAACCCCATGCGGTCCAGATACTCCAGCACCTGTTGGTTACGGGGCCCACGCACCGCCCGCACGGCCACATGCTTGCAGCCCGCTGCCAACGCGCGGCTGTGTGCGTAGGCCAGCAGGGCGTCTTCAACACCACGCCCCAGGGCCCTGCAACTGAGGGCCATGTTGTCGATGCGAAAAACCGGGCCGTCCTGCGCCAGTTGCAAAATGCCAATGAGGCCGTAGTCGCCAAATCGGTCAGCCAGCGAGGCACTGTACAGACTGTGCCCCTGCTCCATCAATTTTTGCAATGTGTCTTTGCTAGGGCGCTGCAAGCTGAAGTTGAACTGGTTGGTCTTGCCAAGCAGTTGGTGCATGCGGTCCAGTGTGGCGGCCGTTGCGGGCTGCAACGCCAGCCGCAGCTGGCAATCAGCCAGAAAGCTCGCCAAGTCGGTGACGGCGGCCCGCAGTTCGTGGCGGCTGGCCTCTGCGGCATAACTTTCTGCCCGGCTGCGATCTTCATCAGTAACGTGCAGTGCATCAAAGGCCTGTGTCCGCAGCACCAGGTCAACAAAGCGCACCGGGTCTTTGCCCAGCTCTACCACCTCCACCTGCGGCAAGGCTTCGCGCACCAGCGCGCACTCGATGGCGCTGTCGTCGGCAAACACCAGGCTGTCCAAACCCAGGCCCAGCTGCTGCGCCATCGACACCAGATTGGCCGGCTTGTCGTTCCAATTGATACGCTGGGCGCTGAAATGTGCCGGTTGCAGCAGCATTTCCGAGCGCTGTGCAAACACCGCCATGGCGTCAGCTTCGTTGTTTTTGCTGGCCAGCGCGAGCAGTACACCGGTGCTGCGCAGGTCAAGCGCCATGCGCTGCAGGGCGAGGTAGGCCGAACCCGGGTAGTCCTGCCCCAGCGCCAGGCCGTGCACGCCGTCTTCGCCCACCACACCGCCCCACAGGGTGTTGTCCATATCAAGCACCAGCACCTTGCGCCGCGGCCTGAACAGGCAGCCCAGGTAGCGAGCCAATACCCGTGCCACGCCCGGCAAGGCGCGGTGCGCAAACACCGATCGCGTGGCCAGGTAGCCCGTGGCATCGAACCACTGGGCCACGCCCAGGCTTTCAGGGTTCAGGTCCAGCAGCGTCACATCGTTCAGCTGCCGCGCCAGATCGGCAACCCCGCGCAACAAGGCAGACCGCCTGGATGCGCGGCCCGCATGCGTTTCGAAGGCCAGCGGGTGTGCACCCGGAGGAGCCTGGACCAGACCCAGAAAGAGGGGCTTGGCACTACCCGCACGCCAGGTCGTCAACAGCGCCTGTAGGCGCGCCACCGCGTCTTCTGGCGAGATGCTGAAGTCATCACCCAACAGCTCCGCGTCGTGCAGCAGCAGCACCACGGCCGCCGACTGATCTTGCGCAGGAGCCACCGTCTCCACCAACGCGTTCTGCCAACGCCCCAGTTGGACGTAGGTGGTTTGAGGCCGCCAGGCGCTGGCATACGCCTCGACCTGCAAAAACGGCTCCAGCGTTTCGAGTGTGAATGACGACAGCAGTGTGATGGCACGGCGCTGTTGGCCCGGTGCCAGTGGCGGCAGGCGCGCCAACCACTGTTTGTAGGTCAAGGTACGCGGCGCGGCGTCCAGCACGTCGCGCAGCGCGGACCGCGCCTGCACCTGGCGGTCGGGGTTGAGCAGCAGTTGCTGCAGTTCGGATTCGGTCATGATGCAGTCGCGTTACTTTTCGGCGGCCGGTCGCGGCAGCAACCGATTCCGCAGGCGAGAAAGAATGGATTGCACTTCAGCCATCACTGGGTGCTTCATCAGTGTCAGGGTGCCCAGCCAGGCCAGCAAGGTGAGCACAGCACCAAAAACACCAAAAGTGACGTAGTTGTCCAAGGTAACGCCCGCATAGGCAGCCCAAAGGGCCGCAGGCGCAACGGCACCCACGGTCACCAGCAGGCTGTTGGCACAGGTCAACAGCAGCTGCCTTGTGCTCAGGCCCAGGTGACGTTTCAGGTAAATCTGCGCCACCACAGCGCCTGCCAGTGTGGCCACCCAGATACCGATGGCAGCACCGGTGATGCCATAAGGCACGGCAACCAACAAGCCCGCGACCTGCAACACCACCATCCAAACCTGCAGCGAGTTTGCGCTGCGGGCATGACCCCGCGCCAGCAAGGCCTCGCGCGACATGGCGTGCACCAGTTCGATGGCAAAGGCGGCCACCAGTATTTGCGCAACGGGCACTGCGGCGTCCCATTGCGGACCGTAAACGATGCGTATCGCAGACAACGCTGCAATACCCATGAACGCCAGAAAGGGCCAACCCACGGCGGTCAGATAAGCAACGCTCTTCAAGTACGCTGCCGCGATTTCGCCTTGTTCACGGTCGCTGCGCGCAAAGTAAGGCATGCAGACAAACATCACCGGGCGCAAGGCCAAGCGTTGGAAGAGTTCGATCAATCCACCGGCCCGACTGAACATGGCCACCTCGGCCATGCCCAGCGCGCGGCCAATGATCATCTCGGGGGCGCCCTTGCCCACCTGGCCGAACAAGTACACCAGGCTTGCGAACTTGCTGAAGTGGAAGACTTCAGCCACACCTTCCCACCCGGGCCAGCGTGGCAGATGAGCGGGTCGGAACCACATCGAGCCGCCCACCATCACCAACATGGATGCCAACGCAGCCCAGGCCAGGCTCATGTAGCTGAAGCCCATCAAAACCAAAACAACCGAAACCACGAAGCCCGTGACATTGCCCAAGATGTTGCAAATGAGCACAGGCCCAAAATTGAGCTCACGCCTGAAGTAGGCCATCGTGACCGCACCAAAAGGCACGAGCAAGAAACACAGCGCCTGCACGCGCATAACTTCGCCCACACCGGCGTCTTTGTAGAAACTTGCTGCTGGCACGGAGCCCACAAACATGGCCACGGCCATGCTCCAAGACACGATGATGTTCAACGTCAGCGTGGCAGCGATCTTTTTGCGCGTGAGATCTTTTTCTTGAATCATGTACTCGGCCACGCCGAAGTCACGAAACATGCTGGCCAGGCCGGTGAACACCGCAGCCACGGCCAGAACACCTATCTCACCGGGCGTCAGCAGCCGCGCAATGATGACCGTGCTGGCCAGGCGCAGCGCCAGGCTGAGGTAACCGTCGGCGATCGATATCCAAAGCGATTGGCGAACTGCACCCACGCCCGTGCGCTTACTGCTTGGCCACGGCAGGCGCACTGGCCGCGCGGGCAGCACCTTGCGCAGCAGATCGGGCCGGGCTGTCTTTCTTGGTATTGCCGGCCGGCGATGTCTGCGCTGCGGCACCGAGCCGGTCTAGGCGTGACTTCAGCGCCACCTCATTCGGAAGCAAGGCCAAGCCCTGTTCCAGAACGGTCTTGGCCTCGGCGCGGCGGCCGGACAGCAGCATCAGATCCGCCAGCCCCGCGTAGGCGGGCCAGTAGTCGGGTTTGAGCTCACGCGACTTCTTGAAAGACTCAGCCGCCTCGCCGAAACGCCTGAGCATGCGGTAGTAGTCACCCATCAAATAGTAGATTTCTGGCAACAGCACCATCGTCGGTGGCGCGCGACGCACCACGTATTGCATGTCATCAATGGCGGACTCCACCAAGTGGTCACGCTGGTTCTGGTTCAGACCTATGGCCAGTGAGCGATGAACCGCCACCCGCGCCCAACAGTAGTGGTGCATGTCCCAGAAGCTGCGCCCCAGTTTGGACACCCACATCGGGGCCCGCGGCGACTCGCGAACGCCCTGCTCCCAGCCGTTGACCGTCTGCACGTCCTGACAAAAAGCAGGCATCAAGGCCAGCTCGCCCGGGGTGAGATTGCGCTCGTAAGAGGCGTGCGCCAAGCTCAGGCCCGTTACCAGCGTGAGTGCGGCGATGATCTGCCGAGCATGTTTCATGGAGCCAACCTTGGGTCGAGTGAGTTCATTGTGAATAACGCCGCTCGACCCAGTCGGTCGACAACAACTTGCGATCGATCTTGCCGTTGGGGTTTCGGGGCAAGGGCCCCGCAGTCGCTTCGCAGCCGGCGGGCACCATGTAGGCCGGCATGCGCTTTCGACATTCGGCCAACAGGGCCGCAGTGTCGAGCAACTCAAGCCCAGGAGCCGGTGTGGCAATGACCTGGATAGCCTGCCCCAACACCTTGTCGTCGACGCCAAACGCCACACATTCGCCGACCAGATGGGTGGCGTACAAAACCTCTTCAACCTCCATCGGGCTGACACGGTAGCCCGACGTCTTGATCATTTCATCGCGTCGGCCAATGAAGTAGAAGAAACCATCAGCGTCACGGCGCACGGTGTCGCCCGAGAAAACGGCATATTCAGGCAATTGCAAGCCTTGCAGGCGGCCCGGCAGGAGGCGGTAACGTTCAGCGGTTTTTTCCTGGTCGTTCCAGTAACCCAAACCTACCAGAGGCCCGCGGTGAACCAACTCGCCGGGTTCATCGTCAGCGCAAACTGAGCCATCTTCGCGAAGCACCAGAATCTCGGCGTTGGGGATGGCCTTGCCAATCGAGTCCGGCCGCCGGTCCACTTGGTCAGGTGGCAGATAGGTCGAGCGGAATGCCTCCGTCAGGCCGTACATCAGGAAAGGCGCGGCTTGGGGAACCTTGCCCCGCAACAAGTCCAGCGTCTCGCGCGGCATGCGCCCGCCGGTATTGGCAAAGTAGCGCAAGCGCTGGCCGATGCCGGGTGGCCAGTGCAACTGCGATAGCTGGATGTAAAGCGGCGGCACCGCCGTCAGGCCCGTCACGCCTTCGCGCTCCAGCGCACGCAGCACATCCCGCGGCATCAGGTAGTTCAACAGCACCACTCGGGCACCGACATGAAAGGCCGTGGTCAGCTGGCTAAAACCGGCGTCAAAAGACAGCGGCAGTGCGGCCAGCAACGTGTCGTCTTCATGGTTGCCCAGATAAGAGGCCACGCTTTTGGCACCCGCCACCATGTTGCGGTGAGACAGCACCACGCCTTTGGGGCGACCGGTGCTGCCCGAGGTGTACAGAATGGCCGTCATGTCGGTATCAATGACGCGGTGGCCCGGGCGCGGCGCCGCCTGCAACCAATTGGCCCAGGTGTGGCATTGCACATGGGCGGGTAGTTCGACCGGCGTTGAACTGGCTTCAGTCAGGACGATATGGCGCAACGCTGGGCACCCCGTCAGCGCAGGCAGTACCAAAGCCAGACGTTGCGGCGAGGTCACCAACACCTGCACATCGCAATCGGCCACGATGAAACCCACCTGGTCGCCCTTGAGCAGGGGATTCAAAGGAACAAAAACACCGCCAGCTGCGGGTGCGCCAAAACTGGCGACCACCGTTTCAAAGCGCTTTTCAAGATAGATGCCGACGCGGCCGCTACGTTCCAGGCCAGCGGCCATCAAACCGTTGGAAAAACGACTGACGGCGCCTTGCAGCTGCGCATACGTGAGGCTCTGGTCGCCATAGGTCAGAGCAGTGGCCTGTGCACGGCGAGACGAAGAAACAGCAATCAGTTCGTGCAGCAGCGTGGATTCGGGCATGGGCGTCTGGGGCGCGCCTGGCGCGCGGGAGTGAATTTCAGGGGCAAGGCAAAGGCCTCACCAAGGCTGCCCGAACCGGCCATTCAAAGGCTTCGCGCAGCACCGTAAAAGTATGTCACGCCAACTTGTGGTGGTACATCCCCGGCCATTAGGCCTTGCGCACTACGGCACAAAAGCGCTTGGCGCGCCTGCAGCAGCGTCACCTAGAATCTGTCGCTCTTTCGGCGCTCAGTCCAGAGGTGTGGGACGGCACAAGAACCAGTGCCCGAAAACCCTGCCCAGTGAACCATGCGAATCCTCTACCACCACCGCATCGCCTCGAAGGATGGCCAGATCACGCACATTGAAGAAATGGTCGAGGCGCTGCAAGGCTTGGGGCATGAAGTGCGCATCGTCGGCCCTGAAGTGCATCAGCGTGATTCTGGAACAGGTGGCAGCCCGGGCTGGGTGGGCAAACTCAAAAAAAGCCTGCCTCCAGCCTTGTACGAGATCGCAGAGGCCACTTATTCACTGGTCGCGTATCGACGGCTGATGAAAGCCGTGCGCACTTTTTCGCCTGACGTCATTTACGAACGTTATGCACTGTTTCAACCGGCCGGCGTTTGGGCCAGCCGCCGCACAGGCGTGCCGCTGCTGCTGGAAGTAAATGCACCTTTCGCCGTCGCCAGGCGCGCCCACGGCACCATAGCCCTGAGTGGTTTCGCTGACCGTGTCGAGCGCTTCACCTTTCGCGGCGCCACGCGTGTGTTTGCGGTCACACAGGTGCTGGCTGACATGTTGGTGGGCATGGGCGTGCAACGCGAACGACTGTGCGTCATTCCGAATGGCATCAACCCCAAGGACTTCGCGACCGTACCGTCGACCGAACAAGCCAAACTGGGATTTGGCTTGCAAAACCGCATGGTGATTGGCTTTATCGGTTTTGTGCGCGAATGGGACCGTCTGGACAGAATCGTTAGCTGGCTGGCCCGCCGCCCGGCTGACGACCCTGCGATGCTGCTTATCGTGGGTGATGGCCCTGTGCGGGCGGCACTCGAGCTGCAAGCACGTTTCCTGGGCATTGCACACAAACTGAAATTCACCGGCGTGGTGCCGCGCAGCGGCGTGCCTGCGGCGGCAGCCGCATTTGATGTGGCGCTGCAGACGGCCTTGGTGCCTTATGCCTCTCCGCTTTGTTTGTTTGAGTACATGGCACTGGGCAAAGCCATCCTAGCCCCTGATCAAGCCAACCACCACGAAGTACTTGTTGGTGGCGTTGACTGCGAGTTGTACGACCCAGATGACGAGACCGGCATTGAAAAGCGACTGGACATCCTCACATCCGACGCCGCCTTGCGAGCCCGCTTGGGCGCCGCTGCGCGCCAGGCCTTGCAGGACCGTCAGTACCTTTGGGCCAGCAGTGCCCAGCGCGTCACCGACGCAGCCGTTGACGCGGTTTCCACCCCACAGCGGAACAGCCCAACATGAAGCGTGACACCCCGGCCGGGTTGCTGCCTGCTCCCTTCTTCAGTCCTATGACTCCACCTTCAAACACTCTCACGCTGGGTTCGCCACGCTTTGCCGTGGGCCCGCTGCCCGACGCAGAAGTTTCGACAACTTGGCAAGCGCTGCTGCAAGAAAAAGATCCCGCAGCAGCTGTGGCAAGCGTCGCGGGGGACTTTGCGGTTGGCCTCAAACAAGCCGATGGCAGCACTTTCATGGCCGTCGACCGTTTTGCGGTCCAAACGCTGTGTTACCGCATTGATGGCCAGCAGATTGAATTTGCAGAACGGGCCGATCAGTTAGCCCCCCAGAACACCGAGTTGGAGCCACAGGCGCTGTTCGACTACCTTTACTTTCACGTCATCCCGTCACCGCGCACCGTGTTCCGGGGTGTGCACCGACTGCCCGCAGGGCGCTGTGCGCACTTTCGGCACGGCCAATTGACAACTGCGCCTTTTGTAACGCCCAGTTTCACGTCACTGGCAAAAGTGAACTTTAGAGAACTTCGTGAAGAGTTCATTAAGCTCTTGCGCCAGGCGGTTCAGCGGCAGCTGGATGGCAGCAAGCCGGCCTGTTTCCTGAGCGGAGGCACGGACAGTTCCACGGTCGCCGGTATGGTGCGCGAAGTGGCTGGCAGCGTTTCGACCTACTCCATCGGCTTCGAGGCCGATGGGTACGACGAAATGGAGTACGCGCGCCTGGTAGCCCGCCACTTTGGATCAGACCACCACGAGTACTACTTCACGCCTGATGACCTGGTCAAGAGCATCGGCCATGTGGCGGCTTCGTACGACCAGCCCTTTGGCAATTCATCAGCACTGCCGGCTTACTACTGTGCGCAGGACGCTCGCCAAAGTGGTGTCACACGCATCCTGGCCGGTGACGGCGGCGACGAGCTTTTTGGTGGCAATTCCCGCTACGCGATGCAAGAAGTTTTGAGCTGGTACCAGCAGGTGCCTGCAGTGCTGCGTCGGGGCATGCTGGAACCCTTTTTCGGCATGCCCATGGTCGGGCGCGTGCCACTGCTGAAAAAGGGCACGGGCTACATCCGACAGGCCACCACGCCGCTGCCCGAGCGCTTGCAAGCCTTCAATCTGCTGCGCCGACTGGGCTATCAAGACGTGCTACAGCCGGGGTTTTTGGCGCAGATCAGCACCGCACAGGTTGCACACGAACAAAGCAGTGTGTGGGCCGAGGCCCACAGCGAACACGAAATCGACCGCCATTTGGCCTACGACTGGCGCTACACGCTGGCGGAGTCTGACCTGCCCAAGGTGCGCGGCACCACTGCGCTGGCTGGGTTGGACGTGGGTTTTCCGATGCTGGACGACGACTTGCTGGACTTTTCGATGCGTCTGCCACCGCAGTACAAGCTGAACCGTCTGCGCTTGCGCTGGTTCTTCAAGGAAGCCCTGCGTGGCTTCTTGCCCGACCAGGTGTTGACGAAGAAAAAACAAGGCTTCGGTCTGCCTTTTGGGGTCTGGACGATGCGGCACCAGGGCCTGCACAAATTGGCCAGCGACTCGGTGCGCAGCTTCGCCACCCGCGGCATCGTGCGCCCGGCATTTGCAGAGCAGCTGCTGGGCACCCACTTGCCAACGCATCCTCACTATTACGGCACCATGGTCTGGATCATGATGATGGCTGAACAGTGGATGCGGGTGCACACACCCAACTTTAAACTGCACGCCTGACGGCCGCCCCCGTTTTTCTGTTCACCCAGACATCCACCACACGACACGGACTTGGATTTGCTTACCTTCTGAAGTTTTGCAGGGCTCCATTTCAGAGCCGCCCTGCCGATATTGCGTAGACAACGCTCAGGTGCGCAGCGGCTCGTGCTGTGCACCTCTTTCAAGTACTGCGCAGAAGGCAAGCCTCCAATGTCCGACGTTTCTCGC
>JANNMQ010000813.1:0-4545 GCA_031398045.1 Rubrivivax sp. | reverse complement strand
CCGCTGTTGCGTGCCGACCCCGACCGCCTGCTGCAGGTGGTGCTGAACCTGCTGAGCAACGCCACCAAGTTTGTGCCGAAAGTGGGCGGCCATGTGGATGTGCGGCTGCTGCTGCGGGGCCAGCACGTGGTGGTGGAAGTGCAAGACAACGGCCTGGGTGTGCCCCCTGCACAACAGGCGCTGGTGTTCGAGAAGTTTCGCCAAGGCGGTGACGACAAACACCGGCCGCAAGGCACCGGGCTTGGTTTGCCCATCAGCCGCAAGATCGTGGAACATTTTGGCGGCCGTCTGTGGCTGAAACCACCGCCCCCCGTTGCGGGCGCAACGGCCACCGCCTCCGCCCCAACGGGCGCCTGTTTTGTGTTTGAAATTCCGCTGCAGACGACCCAGGAGACAAGCCCATGACCTACAAAGTGCTGATCGCCGACGACGAACCCAATATCCTCATCAGCCTGGAATTCTTGATGAAGCGTGAGGGCCACCAGGTGCTGTTGGCGCGTGATGGTGAAGAAGCGCTGGCGCTCATCCGCAGTGAGCGCCCGGCATTGGTACTGCTGGATGTGATGATGCCGCGTAAGACGGGCGTCGAGGTCTGCCAGGCAGTGCGCGCCGACGATGCCCTGGCGGGTGTGAAGATCCTGATGTTGACGGCCAAGGGCCGCGACACCGATGTGGTGCAGGGCCTTGGCGTGGGTGCCGACAGCTACATGACCAAGCCCTTCAGCACCAAGGAGCTGGCGGCGCGTGTGCGCGAGATGTTGGCTGCGTGAGTCGCACCCATGCTGCATGACGCCCTCATGGTGGTCCCCCTGACAGTGTCTGGCCCGAAAGTGCTGCGATGAGAACCGATAGAAATGAGGTCATCGCCACAGCCGCCCCGGCGCTGCTGCTGGCGGCTGTGCTGGGCGTGGCAGCGGGCTTGGTGGCGCTGACGCTGGAGTCCAGCGAGCGCGCCACCTGGTGGGCGCTGTTGCAGCCCCGTATCGCGCTGGTGTTCATGTTGTGGATGGTGGTGTCCGTCGCCGCCGGCGCTGCGGTGCGCCGCGCCTGGCAGCACTTTGCAGCGGCGCCGGGCCGTTTGGCTGAAGATGTGCAGGTGCTGTTGACAAGTGACCAACCCCGCTTGCTGAAGGCGCAGGGCAGCGCTGGCAGCCAGGCGCTGGCGGCGTCCATCCAGGCCTTGGCGCAGCAGCGTGACGGCTTGCGCAGTGACATCGCTGCGCAGGTGGCTGAAGCCAGCCGGCAGGTTGAACAGGAGCGCAACCGCCTGGCCGCGTTGATGGCCGAGCTGACGCAGAGCGTGGTGGTGTGCAACCTGGACGGTCGGGTGCTGCTGTTCAACGCACGCGCGCGATTGCAGTTCAGGGCGCTGGCGCTTAAAGATCGGCTCAGCGAGCGCACATCGGCGGCGGGCGACAGCGAGGGCCGCACGATAGGTGGCGCTGAAGCGCTGGGCTTGGGCCGCAGTGTGTACGGCGTGCTCGACCGCAGGCTGGTCGCCCACGCGCTGGAAGCCGTGCAGCAACGGCTGCAGCGCGGCGCCGCGCACCCCTCGGCTCAGTTTGTCACGGCCACGCGGGGCGGGCAGTTGCTGCGCATCCAGATGGCGCCGGTGCGCGCGCCCGAAGTGGCGGGCGCGCCCACCGCAGCGCCGCTCAGCGGCTTTGTGCTGATGCTGGACAACATCACGCGCGACCTGTCTGAAGACACCGAGCGCGACCGCCTGCTGCACACCTTGACCGAAGGCCACCGCGGCAGCTTGGGCAACCTGCAAGCTGCGGTGGAGCTCTTGGACGACCCCGAACTCGACGCGCCCACGCGTGACCGTTTCATGGCCGTGGTGCGCGATGAAATCAGTGCCATGAGCCGGCGCCTGAACGCCGCCGCCGAGCAAGGCCTGCGCAGCATCAAAACACGCTGGCCTTTGGAAGACATGCTGGGTGCCGACTTGCTGGCCGCCGCAGCGCAACGCATTGAACTGCAATTGGGCGTCAAGGTCAGCATCGGCAGCGGCGACGCTGACAGCGACGCCGCGCAATGGTTGAAGGTGGACAGCTACAGCCTGCTGCAGGCCCTGCTGCATCTGACGGGGCGTTTGGCCGATGAATACGGCGTGCGCCGTGTGCAACTGCGACTGGCCGCGGTGGACAGTAAGGCGCAATTGGACTTGGTGTGGGCGGTGCAGGCCATGAGCACCGAGACCGTGACCGCTTGGGAAGCCGAGCCCATCAAGATGGGTGACAACGAGTCACCGCTGACCGTGCGCGACGTGGTTGAACGCCATGGCGGCGCCTTGTGGTTCGAGCGTGCTCGTGTGCAGCAAGAGGCCTTTTTCCGCTTCCTGCTGCCATTGGCCACGCAGGCCGCCCCTGAAGTTGTCGACACGCAAGACAGCCGTCCTGAGTATTACGACTTCGATCTTTTTGCTGCCGGCGACAGCAACCATGCGCTGGACGACCGTCGCTTGGTGGACCTGGTCTACACCGTGTTTGACACCGAAACCACCGGGCTGCAGCCCGCTGAAGGCGATGAGATCATCCAGATCGGCGCCACGCGCCTGGTGGGTGGGCGGCTGCTGCGCGGCGAGACCTTTGAGCAGCTGGTGGACCCGCAACGCAACATACCGGCTGCCGGCATTCCCATCCACGGCATCACGCCCGACAGGGTGGTCGGCAAACCCACCATCGCGCAGGTGCTGCCAGCCTTCCATGCCTACGCACAGGACAGCGTGCTGGTAGCGCACAACGCCGCCTTCGACATGCGGTTTTTGCAGCTTAAGGAAAGTAGCACCGGTGTGGTGTTCGACCAGCCTGTGCTCGATACGCTGCTGCTGTCGGCCGTGGTGCACCCGAACCAGGAATCACACCGGCTGGAGGCCATCGCCGAACGATTCAACATCACCGTCATCGGTCGCCACACAGCGTTGGGCGATGCGCTGGTGACGGCCGAGGTTTTTTTGAAGCTGCTGCCGCTGTTGGCAGAAAAGGGCATCCACACCTTGGGCCAGGCGCGAGCAGCGGCGCAGCAAACCTATTTCGCCCGCATCAAATATTGATCACATCGAGCCTGCGCGGGGCCCCGCGCAGGCTCGGCCAGGGCGTGACTCATGCGCGACTCACGCGCGGCTCAGGCTTGTGCGGAATGGTCGAAGAGCTGTCGCAACTCGCCCATCAAGGTCATGGGCAACGGCAAGGCGTTGGCGTTAGCGATGTTGACATCTGCTCTTGGTTCGCTCCGCGAAGGCGCGGCTTTGCCCCGTTCATCGAGCAGCCAGTGGAGCAGTGCAGCGTCGCGCTGCTGTACCTGTTGCTCCAGCCTTCGCAGGTCTCCCAGGTAAGGAGCCACGGGGCCGTAGTAATCGGTGGCTGGGCCTATCGGTATAAAGCCGAAACCCAATTGGGCCAACGAACGGGCCAGCGGTTTTTCCATCGCCGCGTACCAAAAGCGGATGTCGTGGTCCAGACAGTACTGGTACATCTGCCGGTACAGGTTGAGCAACACGCCCGGCGCTTGGTGGCGGCGGTCACCCGAAAATGCGGCTGCGTTTTGCTGCGCTGTTACACCCGACAAGCCATCGCTTTGACGGCGCCGGTAGTCCTTGCGCACCATCAAGCGGCTGATCTCTGCGGCCATCGCAGGGGGCGGCAGCTCAACGCCGCTGGACAAGTCGCAGTGCTGCTGGAAAGGAAAACGTGCCGCCGCGCAGGGCTTGACCAAACGCACGTAGCCAACCAGTTGTTCTTCGTGGTCAAAGGCGTAGAAGTGTGCCGCGCTCTCGTCGTGTTCGTCGGTTTCGACGCCATCCGGGTAGTCATCGGGCGACAGGAAATTGCACTCCAAGCAATAGACCTGAAAGCGCATTTCAAGCGCTCGTTCGAAGGCCGCGGAGCCGCACGTTGCCAAAGCCGCTGCCAGTTGCCTCATAGGGAGGAGCCCCGCCGCAACAAACAGGCGCACCAAAGAGGGTGGCAAATCGGCAAAGCCAGAGCTTCAGCCAGGGAAAAAGACACGCTTGGTCTCTCGTCAATCACCAGTGGTACCAGCTGAGCAAACGTGCTGATCCGAGGTGGGGTTTTTCGTGTTTCAGCTGCTACAGAACTTCAAAAGCGTGACGTTTGTCACACCCATCGACTCATTCTGATTCTGATTGAAAAACGGCGCGTGAACAGCTTTTTCTTTTGTAAATGAAGCGAAAAAGAAAATGCGGGCCCGAGGGCCCGCATTCAAAAAAACGTCACAGCAGTGATGTCAGGCCTTGCGACGACTTCTGACGGCAGCGCCCATACCGAGCAACGCCAAGCCCGCCAACGCGACTGACGAGGGTTCAGGGATGGCGAAGGCCGACACCTGGGCTACCGACTTCACGGTCCAGCCGATGGTGCTGGCGGCGCCATTGACATCGTCGAAGGTGTTGGTCAGAAACAAGTCGCTTTGGCCACCGTTGGCGTTGGTCAGCGAGTTCGTGTTGAACTGGGCAGCCCACAAGCCACCTGTGATGTCCAGGAAGCCTTGGCCATTGCCGCCAAAGGTGTTGTTGTTGTACTG
>JANNMQ010000633.1:0-3254 GCA_031398045.1 Rubrivivax sp. | reverse complement strand
AGTCGCGGCCTGAGCTGACACTTTCGTCGCAAACGATGGCCTGTTCGGGCAGCTGCGCCACCACGCTGCGCGCCACGGCGTCGGCGGTCAGCGCGCCCGTGGGCAGCGGCAGCGGTTTGTGCTGCGCCAACCAGGCAGCGGGCGCTGGGCCCCGCTGGGCAGCGCCAGCGCCCACGGCTTCGGCCAGCAGCCGCAGCGCCTGCAGTTCGTCTTCACCCGGGTGCGCGGCCACCAGCACGCTGCAGCCCGGCGGCAGCATGCTGCTGGGTTTGCCGGGGTAGCCAAAAAATCCCACCGGCGCCTTGGCGCCCACCAACACCATACATTGCAGCGGCTGCAGCAGGGACAGCGCCTTGTCCACCACATAGGGCACGCGGTCCAGCATCAGCCGGCCCAGGCCACGCTGCACGCGGGCGTTGGCCTGCTGCGTCAGCAGTTGCACGCCCGTGGCCTGCGCGATGCGCGCCGCCAGGATTAAGCCTTCGTCGCGCAGAGCGTGGCCGGCCAGCAGCAAGCAGGTGTGTTTGCCGCCTTGTTTCAGGGCTGCCAGCACGGCGGTGGTGGTGGCGGCATCGGTTTGCACCATCGGGGCCTGCGGTAGCGCGCGGGCGCGGGGCGCAGGCGGCAAGGCCTGCGCCGGGCTCCAAGCGTGGTCGGCCGGCAAGATCAGCGTGGCCACGCCGCCCGGCGGCTGCAGCGCTTCATGCACGGCTTGCTGCGCCAGCAGGCCCAGCGCTTCAGGCGCGGTGCTGCGGCCGACCCAGCGCGACATCGGCCGCGCCAGGCTTTCGATGTCGGACGTGAGCGGCGCGTCAGCGTCCAGGTGCCACGTGGCATGGTCGCCCACCACGTTGACGATGGGCGTGTTTGCACGGCGGGCGTTGTGCAGGTTGGCCAGCCCGTTGGCCAGGCCGGGGCCGGTGTGCAGCAGCGTGCAAGCCGGTTTGTCGGCCATGCGCGCATAGCCATCGGCGGCGCCGGTGACCACACCTTCAAACAGGCCCAGCACGCAGCGCATGCGCGGCTGGCGGTCGAGTGCGGCTACAAAGTGCATCTCGCTGGTGCCGGGGTTGGCCAGGCAAAGGTCCACGCCTTCGGCGAGCAGGGTTTCGCACAACAGGTCGGCACCGGTGCGCGGTGGTGGGGTCGAGGGTTTTTGCATCCGGCAATTGAACCATGCTGAAACCAGCGTTGCGCGGCTGATACGCCTGTGACGCCTGTAGGCTAAGCTAGCCGTGATGCGTGCCCGTGACCTGCTGGACCTGTTGTTGCTAAGCTTGTTGTGGGGCAGCGCCTACCTTTTCATGCGCGCCGCGGTGCCTGCTTTTGGGCCGGCGGCGATGGTGGCCGCGCGCATGGCCATTGCGGCGCTGGTGCTGTTGCCGGTGCTGGCCTGGCGCGGCACGCTGAAGGGCTTGTGGTCGCACCCGCGGCACCTGCTGGTGCAGGCCGTCGTGTTCACCGCCCTGCCCTTTTGGCTGCTGGGCTATGCGGCGCAGCACCTCACGGCTGGCATGCTGGCGGTGCTGAACGCCACCGCGCCGCTGTTTGCTGCCGCGCTGGCGCACATCGGCAAAACCGAGCGCCTGGGCCGCTGGCGCCTGCTGGGCTTGTTGATTGGTTTTGGCGGTGTGGGGGTGCTGACATGGGGCAGCGCCTCGTTCAAGACCACCGCCGGGCTGACGGCGGTTGGTGCCATGCTGGCCTGTTCACTGATGTGGGCCGTGGGCGCGAACTACACACGCAAGCACCTGGCGGGCATGGACACGCTGGCCCTTACAGCCGGCGGTTTGGCGCTGGCTGCCGTGACATTGGCGCCCCTGGCCTGGGCCACGCTGCCGGCCACGCCACCGGGCCCACGCGCCTGGGCCGAGGTGGCCTTTCTGGGCGTGGCCAGTTCGGCGCTGGGCTTCTTGCTGTACTACCGGCTGCTGCGTCGCATCGGCACCGTGGGCGCCATCTCGGTGACCTTCTTGAACCCTGTCGTGGCCGGCATTTCGGGGGCGCTCTATTTGGGTGAGGCCATCACGCTGCAGATGCTGCTGGGCGCGGCGGTGGTGCTGACCGGCACCGCGCTGGGCTTGGGGCTCTTGCCGCGGCGCGCCGTTGCTGCGAGCCAGCCTGCCCAAGCAGGCCAGGCGCCGGCTGGTTAGATCTCCAGACGCCCAAGTGCACAACGACCCCCATGCATAACGTCATGGTGAATCTCAACCCCACAGCCGTGCGCACCCTTGTGCTGCTGATGGCCCTGCTGATGGCCGGCGCCCTGCTGCTGCTGGCGGCTGGGCTGGCGCTGCTGTGGTTCAAGCAGGAAGCCTTGCTCTTTCAACCGCAGCGCTTGCCCGCGGAGCACCGCTTTTTGCACAAAGCCGATGTGCACGAAACCTGGGTTGACGTGCCTGGTGCGCGCTTGAACGCGCTGCACCTGCAGTTGCCACAACCCAGCGGCGTGGTGTTTTTTCTGCACGCCAATGGCGGCAGCCTGCAGAACTGGTTCATCAATCCCGAGCTGTACAGGCGCGCGAATTTCGACCTTTTCATGATCGACTACCGCGGCTACGGCAAAAGCAGCGGCCGCATCAGCAGCGAAGCGCAGTTGCATGCCGATGTGCGCGCCGCCTGGCAGCGTGTGGCGCCGCTGTACGCGGGCAAGCCGCGCGTGTTTCTGGGGCGCTCTTTGGGCACCGGTTTAGCGGTTGCGCTGGCCGCCGTGGAGCAGCCCGAACTGACGGTGTTGGTGTCGCCGTACTTCAGCATGCAGGCGCTGGCCGCAGAACATTACCCGTTTGTGCCCAGCGCCTTGCTGCGCTACCCGCTGCGAACCGACCAACTGCTGCCCCAACTGAAGGGCCCGCTGCTGCTGGTGCATGGCGCGCGTGACCGGCTGATAGAGCCCAGCCACAGCGCGCGGCTGCAAGCGCTGGTGCCTCACGCGCAGCGGGTGGTGCTTGACGGTGCAGCCCACAACGACCTGCAGGACTTTGCTGCCTACGGCGAAGCGTTAACGGCGGCTCTGGCGGTGCTGGCCCCGCGCTGAAGGCCACTGAAGGCGTCAACGCGCCCCTGTGGGTGAGGTGGGTCCAGCGGCCTGCAACCCGGCGCCTTCAGTCACCGCCGTTTCAGCGGCTGCACCACAATGCCGTTCGCCACGCCATGTAACCGGCGGGCACCAGCGACCCAAGCTGCCAGTTTCACCCGCTGGAGTGGCCCGATGACCCAAGCCTCGGCAATTTCTTCTGTTCAGCCACGGCCGC
>JANNMQ010000614.1:0-2041 GCA_031398045.1 Rubrivivax sp. | reverse complement strand
CGAAAAAGACAAACGCATCACCGTGCGCCACCTGCGCCAGTTCGAGCAAAGCGGCAGCGGCTGGGTCAGCGTGCCCGAAGACTTCCTGGTCGGCCGCGTGCTGTCACGCAACATGGTGGACGCCGATACGGGCGAAATCGTTGCCAAGGCCAACGAAGAACTGACCGAAGCGCTGCTGAAGAAACTGCGCGCGGCGGGCATCAAAGAAATGCAGTGCCTGTACACCAACGAACTGAACCAGGGCGCCTACATCAGCCAGACACTGGCCTCTGACGAAACGGCCGACCAACTGGCTGCCCGTGTAGCCATTTACCGCATGATGCGCCCTGGCGAGCCGCCGACCGAAGATGCCGTGGAAGCGCTGTTTAACCGTTTGTTCTACAGCGCCGACACCTACGACCTGAGCCGTGTCGGTCGCATGAAGTTCAATGCCCGGGTGGGCCGTGACGTGCCTGAAGGCGCCATGACGCTGTCCAACGACGACATCCTGGATGTTGTGAAGATACTGGTCGACCTGCGCAACGGCAACGGCGACGTCGACGACATCGACCACCTGGGCAACCGGCGTGTTCGTTGCGTCGGTGAGCTGGCGGAAAACCAGTACCGCAGCGGTCTGGCGCGTATCGAGAAGGCCGTGAAAGAGCGCCTGGGCCAGGCTGAGACCGAAGCCCTGATGCCGCACGACCTGATCAACAGCAAGCCGATCAGCGCCGCGCTGAAGGAATTCTTCGGCGCCAGCCAGCTGTCGCAGTTCATGGACCAGACCAACCCCTTGAGCGAGATCACGCACAAGCGGCGTGTGTCGGCCCTGGGCCCGGGCGGCCTGACGCGTGAACGTGCCGGCTTCGAGGTGCGCGACGTGCACCCCACCCACTACGGCCGTGTGTGCCCGATCGAGACGCCTGAAGGCCCGAACATCGGCCTCATCAATTCGCTGGCCTTGTTCGCCCAGCTCAACGAGTACGGCTTTCTGGAAACGCCGTACCGCCGCGTGGCCGACGGCAAGGTGACGATGGACATCGACTACCTGTCGGCCATCGAAGAAGGCAAGTACGTCATTGCGCAGGCCAACGCCAGCCTGGACAAAGACGGCAAGCTGATCGACGAGCTCGTCAGCGCACGGGCTAACGGCGATTCGGTGCTGCTGAGCCCTGAGCGTGTGCAGTACATGGACGTGGCGCCTGCGCAGATCGTGTCGGTGGCGGCTTCTCTCGTGCCCTTCCTCGAGCACGACGACGCCAACCGCGCGCTGATGGGCGCCAACATGCAGCGCCAGGCTGTGCCGGTGCTGCGCCCTGAAAAAGCGCTGGTAGGTACTGGTGTTGAACGCGTGGCGGCTGTTGACAGCGGCACCGTCGTCACCGCGCGCCGCGGCGGCATCGTGGACTACGTGGACACCAACCGCATCGTGATTCGTGTGAATGACAACGAAACGGTGGCCGGCGAAGTGGGTGTGGACATCTACAACCTCATCAAGTACCAGCGTTCCAACCAGAACACGAATATTCACCAGCGCCCCATCGTCAAGCGTGGTGACCAGGTGGCAGCGATGGACGTGGTGGCCGACGGCGCATCAACAGACCTCGGTGAACTGGCGCTGGGCCAGAACATGCTGGTGGCCTTCATGCCCTGGAACGGCTACAACTTCGAAGACTCGATCCTGATCAGCGAACGGGTGGTGGCTGAAGTCCGCTACACCTCGATCCACATCGAGGAGCTGGTGGTCATGGCCCGCGACACCAAGCTGGGCAGCGAAGAAATCACGCGCGACATTCCGAACCTGAGCGAGCAGCAACTGGCCCGCTTGGACGAAAGCGGCATCGTCTACATCGGCGCCGAAGTGAACCCCGGCGACGTGCTGGTGGGCAAGGTTACGCCCAAGGGCGAAACCACGCTGACGCCTGAAGAGAAACTGCTGCGCGCCATCTTCGGCGAGAAGGCCAGCGATGTGAAAGACACGTCGCTGCGTGTCGACCAGGGCACCAATGGCACCGTCATCGACGTGCAAGTCTTTACCCGTGAAGGCATACCACGCGACAAG
>JANNMQ010000609.1:0-12058 GCA_031398045.1 Rubrivivax sp. | reverse complement strand
GGCATGTGGGTGGTGTACCTGAAAAACGCCGATGCCGAGCGGCTGGCCACTGTGGTGCGCGCCGCTTTTGGTGCGGTGGGCACAGGTGCCAGCGGGGCTGCGGGCGGTGCGGCCACACAGCCCGTGCGCCCCGGCCAGCCGCCGCAACAAAACCAGGCTGCTACACGGCCCACCACGGGTGCTGCACAGCCCTCCACGGGGGGCTTCATTCAGGCCGACCCGGCCACCAACTCACTCATCATCACCGCGCCCGAGCCACTGTACAAACAGATCCGCACGCTGATCGACCAGCTCGACACACGCCGCGCGCAGGTTTACATCGAAAGCATGATTGTTGAAGTGTCGCCATCGGATTCGGCCGATTTCGGCTTTCAGTGGCAGGGCCTGCTGGGTAAAAGCGGCAACAAGTTCGGCGTCGTCACGGGCACCAATTTTTCAGGCAGCGGCCGGCCCAGCATCATCGACATCAACAGGTCGGCCATCGCGGGCGACATCAACGTCGGCGCTGGCCTGAACATCGGCTTGCTCAGCGTCGTCAATGGCGTTACGTCGTTAGCGGCCATCGCCAAGGTGCTGCAGTCACAGAGCGAAACCAACATCATCAGCACCCCGAACCTGATCACGCTGGACAACGAAGAAGCGAAGATCGTGGTGGGCGAAAACGTGCCCTTCATCACCGGCCAGTTCACGGGTGTGGGCGGTGCCGGCGGCGGTGCCACCACCAACCCGTTTCAGACCATCGAACGCAAAGACGTGGGCATCACGCTGCGCATCAAGCCGCAGGTGGGCGAGGGTGGGGCGGTGCGCATGACCATCTTCCAGGAACAAAGCAGTGTCAAGGAAACCACGGCCGCAGGCACCACGAATGCCGGGCCTTCCACCACCAAACGCTCGATCGAAAACACCGTGGTCGTGGACGACGGTGCCATTTTGGTGTTAGGCGGTTTGATTGAAGACCGTTTTGTCACCACCAAGAGCAAGGTGCCGCTGTTGGGCGACATTCCTTTCATCGGCGCGTTGTTTCGCAGCGAAAGCCGCGAACGCAGGCGCACCAACCTGATGGTCTTTTTGCGCCCCGTGGTGCTGCGTGACGCCGACAGCGCCAACCGGCTGTCGCTGGACCGCTACGACCAGATACGCGGCGAGCAGAAGATGTCGCAGCCTGAGCCCAGTGTGGTGCTGCCCATCAACGAAGCGCCCGTGCTGCCACCGCTGCGGCCGCTGCGCGACCCACCACCCAGCGCGCCGCCCGTGGCGCCGCCGCTGAACCCACCCGCGACAGACCCTTCACAGCAGGCGCAACCGGTACAACCGGCCCAGCCCACCAAGCCCTGACCCGCCATGGCCGTCCGACACCCCTTGCCCTACGCCTACGCCAAGGCGCACAACCTGCTGCTGGAAGATGACGGCGAACGGCTGTCGCTGTGGGCCGCTGAAACCACCAGCTCTTCGGCTTTGTCTGAAGTGATGCGCATGTTTGCCGTTTCTCGCTGCGAACGAGAAGTTTCCAATACGCTGGGCCAGCGCATTGCGGTGGCCTATGCGGGCAGTGAAAGCAGTGCCGCGGCTGTCATCGGTGAAGTGGAAAGCGGTGTTGACCTGAGCCGCATGATGCAAGAGCTGCCGGCCGTGGAAGACCTGCTGGAAGCGGCCGACGACGCACCCATCATCCGCATGCTGAATGCGCTGCTGACGCAGGCGGCCAAAGACGGCGCCAGCGACATCCACATCGAACCCTACGAACGCAGCAGCAGCGTGCGTTTTCGCGTCGACGGCACGCTGCGCGAGGTGGTGCAGCCCAACAAAGCGCTGCATGCGGCGCTGATCAGCCGGCTGAAGATCATGGCCGAGCTGGACATCAGCGAAAAGCGGTTGCCGCAGGACGGCCGCATCTCGCTGCGCATCGGCGGTCGTGCCATCGACGTGCGGGTCAGCACACTGCCCTCGTCACACGGTGAACGAGCGGTGCTGCGCCTGCTGGACAAGTCTGAAAGCAAGTTCACGCTGGAAGGCCTGGGTATGGACGGCGAGGTGCTGCGTGCCTACGCCAAGCTGATCCAGCAGCCGCACGGCATCGTGCTCGTCACGGGCCCCACTGGCAGCGGCAAAACCACCACGCTGTACGCCAGCCTGGGCCGCGTCGACACCGCCACCACCAATGTCTTGACCGTGGAAGACCCGGTGGAATACGAACTGCCCGGTATTGGGCAGACCCAAGTTAACCCGAAGATTAACCTCACGTTTGCGAAGGCGCTGCGCGCCATCCTGCGCCAGGACCCCGACGTCATCATGATCGGGGAAATCCGCGACTTTGAAACCGCGCAGATTGCCATCCAGGCCAGCCTGACCGGCCACCTGGTGCTGGCCACTGTGCACACCAACGACGCCGTGAGCAGCGTGACGCGGCTGGTGGACATGGGGGTTGAACCTTTCTTGCTCAGCAGCAGCTTGCTGGGTGTGCTGGCGCAGCGGCTGGTGCGGCGCTTGTGCCCACACTGCAAACGCCAGGGCGAAGAGGGCGAAAACGGACAAAAACTGTGGCACCCCGTGGGCTGCGCCCACTGCAGCAACACGGGCTACAAAGGCCGCACCGGCGTCTACGAGCTGATGGTGGCCACGCCCGAGCTGCAGGCGCTGGTGCACAACCGTGCACCCGAACAAGCGCTGGCAGTGGCCGCACGCGAAGCGGGCCTGCGCAGCATGCGCGATGACGGCGAACGGCTGGTGCGCGACGGTGTCACGTCGCTCGAAGAAGTGGTACGCGTGACGCGCGACTGACCGGGCGCTCGCGCACGATCAACCTTTCAAGCACCCATGCCCGCCTACCGCTACGAGGCCCTGGACGCTGCCGGCAAAGGCCAGAGCGGCCTGCTGGAAGCCGACAACGCGCGCGCCGCGCGTGCCCAGTTGCGCCAGCGCGACCTGGTGCCGTTGACCATGGTGCCGGTGACCGCCGCCAGCACCGATGGCAGTGCGGCGCGTTTCACACGGCGCGTGTTCTCCAACACCGACCGTGCGGTGTGGACGCGCCAGCTGGCCGGCCTGGTGGGCTCAGGCCTGCCGCTGGAAAGGGCACTGACGGCACTGGCCGATGAATCAGACAACCAGGCGCAGCGTGAACTGGTGGCGCACCTGAAAAGCGAAGTCAACGCCGGCAGTTCCTTCGGCCGCGCCCTGGCCACGGCGCCGCGAGAATTTGACGAGGTCTACCGCGCCGTGGTGGCTGCGGGTGAACAAAGCGGCGCGCTGGGCCCGGTGCTGGAACGGCTGGCCGATGACCTGGAACAGCAGCAGGCGCTGCGCACCAAGGTGCTGGGCGCGTTGCTGTACCCGGCCATCGTGTCGGTGGTGGCGATGATCATCGTGGTGGTGCTGGTGACCTGGGTGGTGCCGCAGATTGCCACCGTCTTCACCACCTCCAAACGGGCGCTGCCCGTGCTGACGGTGGCCATGCTGGCCATCAGCGCTTTTGTGCGCAACTGGGGTTGGTTGGTGGCCTTGCTGGTGGTGGCGGGTGTGTCGGGCCTCACGTTTGCGCGCCGCGTCGAGTCTTTTCGCCGCCGCAGCGACGCCTGGGTGTTGCAACTGCCGCTGCTGGGCCGGCTGGCGCGCGGCTACAACGCGGCCCGTTTCGGCGGCACGCTGGCGCTGCTGGCTGGGGCTGGTGTGCCGATCCTGAAAGCCCTGCAAGCCGCCGCAGAAACCCTGGGCAACCGTGCCATGCGCGCTGACGCGCTGGACGCCTTGGTGCAGGTGCGTGAAGGTGCGCCGTTGGCATCCGCACTGGCCGGCAAAAAACGCTTTCCAGGCCTGCTGGCGATGTTTGCCCGCCTGGGCGAACAGACCGGCCAGCTGCCGCAGATGCTGAACCGTGCGTCCATGCAGATGTCGGCCGAGGTTCAGCGCCGTGCGATGTCCGCTGCCACCATCATGGAGCCGCTGCTCATCGTCGGCATGGGCCTGATCGTGGTGCTGATCATGCTGGCGGTGCTGATGCCCATCATCCAGTTGAACACCTGGGTGAAATAGTCGCTTGTCAGGTGCTGATTGATCGCGCCACACACGCTGAGGGCATGCGGTCTGGACACTGCAGCCAGGCTGCAGGGTGCGTCAACTGGTCTTGGCAGGCTCTTCGTCAGGTGGCGCTTTGGTCTGCTTGATGAACACCTGCGCCGCCACGATACCCACCTCGTACAAGATGCACATCGGTATGGCCAGCGCCAGCTGCGAGATCACATCGGGCGGTGTTACCACCGCAGCCACGATGAAACTGGCGACGATGAAGTAACCACGGAACTTCTTCAGCTGCTCGATGGTGACCACACCAATGCGTGCCAACACGATGACGGCAATGGGCACTTCAAACGCGATGCCAAAAACCATGAAGAGCGTCAACACAAAGCCGAAATACTGTTCGATGTCAGGCGCGGCGGTGATGCTGGTGGGCGCAAAAGCCTGGATGAACTTGCTCATGCCCGGTATCACCAGGAAGTAGCAAAAAGCCACGCCAGCGATGAAGAGCACGGTGCTGGATACCACCAGCGGCAGCACCATTTTCTTTTCGTGCGAATACAGGCCCGGCGCGACAAAAGCCCACACTTGGTACAGCACCACGGGCAGCGCCACCATGAACGCCGCCATCAGCGTGATCTTCAGCGGCACCAAGATGGGCGAGATCACATTGGTGGCAATCAGCGTCGCCCCCTTGGGCAGGTGCGCCACCAGCGGCGCGGCCAACAGGTCGTACAGACCCGACGGGCCCGGCCAGAAGGCCAGCACCGCGAAGGCCGCTGCAACGGCGATCACAGCGCGTATCAAGCGGTCGCGCAGTTCAACCAGGTGCGAAACAAAAGGTGCTTCGGTGCCAGCCAGTTCGTCGGGCTTGTCGGCAGGCCCGGCGTCCGGCGGCTTGTTTGAATCGTTCATCGCAGCTTCACGCCGGTCACGCCCGGAGGCCGAAAGCGCGCCACACGTGCTGCGCCCGACTGCGCCTTGGTGCGGATGCCCTGGCGCTGCTTGTACCACTGCGGTGTGGCGCCTTTTTTCAGGCGCCAGTTTTTCTTCGGATGGCGGTAGCTGGGCGCTGGCGGCTCCAGCGGCGTGTAGCCGCTTCCCGTCAGGCTGTCGTGGGTGCCGCCACTGTTGTCACCCAGCCCGCCGGTGGCGTCTTTCCAGTCACTCTCAAAAGAGTTGCTGACGTTGTTGACTTCGCTGCGCACGCTGTCTTGAACGTTGCGCGCCGCGTCTTCAAACTGGGTGCGCATTTTCTTCAGCTCGTCCAGCTCGATAGAGCGGTTCACCTCGGCCTTGACGTCGGACACATAACGTTGTGCCTTGCCAAACAAATGGCCCACGGTGCGGGCTACCTTGGGCAATTTTTCAGGCCCGATGACGATCAGCGCCACGGCGCCAATGAGGGCAATTTTGTCAAATCCGAAATCGATCATGCGGCTGCTGTGCGGGCAAGCGCTTCGTGCCGTGCCAGCGCAGACCCCACGCTGCCCATGGCGGGCCGCAGGGGTTGGGCGCCAGTGCGGCGTTCAGCGCATGCGCAATCAGCTCTTGGTTTTGGCCTCGACGTCGACGGTGTTGGCGTCCACGCGCTTGGCGTTGGCTACCTGCTGCGCAGGGGCTTCGGTCTCGGGGCTTTCGCCACCGCTTTTCATGCCGTCCTTGAAACCCTTGACGGCGCCGCCAAGGTCAGAGCCGATGTTGCGAAGTTTCTTGGTGCCAAAAATCACCACCACCACCAGCAACACGATCAGCCAATGCCAGATGCTGAACGATCCCATATGCTTTCTCCAGAAGAAGCCTAACCGGTCATTCTACGGTTCACGGGTATGACCCCAGGGGGGGTGCAGTCGCCCGAAGTGGGGCCCAAAGTCACCCCTTGCTCCACGGGCGGGGGCCGCCCATCACGTGCATGTGCAGGTGGTACACCTCTTGGCCGCCGTCGCGCCCGGTGTTGATGACGGTGCGAAAGCCGTTGCTCACCCCCAGTTCACGCATCAGCCGCGGCGCCAGGCCCAGCATGCGCCCCAGCAGCGGTTCCAACGCCGGGCCGGCGTCGGACAGGGTGGCGATGTGCTGTTTCGGTATCACCAGCACATGCACCGGTGCCCATGGGTTGATGTCGTGGAAGGCCAGCAGCTCGTCGTCTTCATACGCTTTCTTGCAGGGAATCTGGCCCGCAACGATCTTGCAGAAAATGCAGCTGGGGTCGGCGCTCATGAGGTGCGGCCCTTCGACAAGCTGAGGGCGAACGGGTTGATGGGTGTGCCGAGAAACTTCAGTTCTCTGCAGCCGGGTGTCAAACCGGCATCGGACGGTTGTCGACAAAGGCCCACCAGCCGCGCACGAAGCGGTACAGGTACCACAGGCCGATGGCAAACCAGGCCGCCGCGCCGGGCACCCACAGCAGCAAGAACAGCGGCGCGCTCAAGGCCAACCACAGCAGCGTGAACCAGAAGGTGCGGGCTTGCCAGCGGAAGTGGCTGCGATAGAAGTCGTCAGGCAGGTCGGGCCGCTTGACCAGGTTGATGACCATGGCGATGACGGAAAACATACCGGCCGAGAACCAGGAAAGCGTGTGCAGGGCGTAGAGGATGTGCGTCAGCAAACGCAGCCCATCGCGGGCCTCGTTGTGCGTGGTGTGGTCAGGGACACGCAGCAGGATGTCGTTTCCGGCGGTGGTCATGAAGTTTCTCCTCGGCTTTCACGGTCACGGTCTTGCGCCTTGCGCAGTGCAAATTCTTCCAGGCCTGACAGGCCTTCGCGGCGTTCCAGCTCGGCCAGCACTTCTGCGGGCTTGATGCCAAACGCGGCCAGCACCACCAGGCTGTGGAACCACAGGTCGGCGGCTTCGGCCACGATGCGGCTGCGGTCTGCATCTTTGGCAGCCATCACCAATTCCGTGGCTTCTTCGCCCACCTTTTTCAAGATGGCGTCGACTCCTTTGGAAAACAAGCGCGCCACATAACTTTTTGTGGGGTCGCCGCCCGTGCCATCGGATGTGGGCAGGCGTGACTCGATCACCAGTGCCAGCCGCGCCAGGGTGTCGTTGCCGTTGGCGTTGTTACTGCCAATTTTCGAGCTGGGTGCTTCTGCCGGGGTCATCGCAGGGCTTTCACTTCTTGTAGATGCTGGCGGGGTCGACAAGCACCGGCTCCACCGCGCGCCAATCCATCGCTGCACCCGCGCTGTTCTCCAGGCGTTGATAAAAACAGCTGTGGCGGCCGGTGTGGCAAGCCACGCCGGGGTCATGACCGAGCTGCGTGACCCTCAGCAGCAGCAGCACGTCGTTGTCGCAGTCCATGCGTATTTCGTGCACACGCTGGAAGTGGCCCGACTCTTCGCCTTTGTGCCACAAGCGCTGGCGGCTGCGGCTGTAGTACACGGCCTGGCCACGCGCGGCGGTGGTGGCCAGCGCCATGCGGTTCATCCAGGCAAACATCAGCACATCGCCGCTGCCGGCCTCTTGGGCAATCACGGGCACCAGGCCGTTTTCATCCCACTTCACGGCGTCCAGCCAAGCTGCGTTTTCTTGCATCGGGCCAGTGTAGTGGGTGGTCTGTGTGTAGCCCTGTTCCTGCGCCATCCAGGACAGAACCGGTATGGTGCCGGGCAGCACCGGCTGCACCTGCACCGGCAACGTCTGCCAGGCCATGGCCTGGCCTTCGCGCATCTGCAGTTCGCCCGTCCAAGCATAGACGCGGCAAAAGTGCAGCCGCACGCGGGCGTGCGGGTAGTCCACTTCCTCCACCTTCCAGGGGTGCACGGCGCCGATGTGGATGCCCAGTTCCTCAACCAGTTCACGCTGCAGCGCCTGGGCCACGGTTTCGCCGTTTTCCATCTTGCCGCCGGGGAATTCCCAGTAACCGGCGTAGACCTTGCCGGCGGGCCGGCTGGTGAGCAAAAAACGCTGCTCGGCGTCTACCAAAACACCCACCGCCACGTCGACGGTGTTGCGCGGGTGGGTTGCAGCCACTGCTGCCGCAGGCGGTGTGGCTTCAGCCACCCGCCGCACCTGCCGCACCCGCCGATTCGGCTGCGGCGCGCCCGGCGTGGTCGCGCGCAAACTGCTGTGCCACGCGCCCTGATCGCGAACCGCGTTCCAAAGCCCACACCAGACATTCAGCGCGCGCGGCACTTATCTGCCCGTCGGTGGCTCCCAAAGCACGCATCCACTGCGCCGCAATGGCCAGGTATTCGTCCTGTGAAAACGGGTAGAAACTGAGCCACAGCCCAAACCGTTCTGACAGCGAAATCTTCTCTTCCACCGCTTCGCCCGGGTGCACCTCGCCGTCGTCGGTGTGTTTGTAGCTCAGGTTTTCGCGCATCGTTTCGGGCAGCAGGTGGCGGCGGTTGCTGGTGGCGTAGATCAACACGTTGTCGCCGCTTTGGGCCACCGATCCGTCAAGTGCACTTTTCAGCGCCTTGTAGCCGGCTTCACCTTCGTCAAAGCTCAGGTCGTCGCAGAACACCACAAAACGTTCGGGCCGGCCGGCCACCAGTTCCACCAGGTCGGGCAGGTCCACCAGGTCGGCCTTGTCGACCTCGATCAGGCGCAGGCCCTGGCCAGAGAACTCGTTCAGGCAAGCCTTGATGAGTGAACTCTTGCCGGTGCCGCGTGCACCCGTCAGCAGCACGTTGTTGGCCTGGCGGCCGGCCACAAACTGCGCGGTGTTGCGCAGCAGGCGTTCTTTTTGCTGGTCCACCTCTTTCAGGTCTTGCAGCCGGATGTTGCCAATGTGGCGCACCGGTTCCAGCGCGCCACCATGGTTCCAGCCGCCGCTGCGGCGGCGGTAGCGCCAAGCCACGGCGGCGGTCCAGTCAGGTGGCGTGGCAGGCAGTGGCAGCAGCGCTTCCAGCCGCAGCATCAGGCTTGCAGCACGTTCTGCCAGGGCCTGCAGCGGGTGGACGGGGGCGTCGCCGGGGGTGGAGGCGGGTGTGTTCATGAGGCCGGCAGTGTAGTCAGCGCACGCACGGTGTCGTCTGCAATGACGAAGACACGGTCACCGGGCTGCCGTTGCATGACATGCATGCCGGTGAATTCACCAAAGGCGGGCAGCACACCCACCTGCGGCCCGAAATGAAAACAGGGCAGCCGCAGCCGCCCGCTGCTGCGGCCGCCCAGCACCACCGCCGGGTGCGTGTGGCCGGCCAGCACGTAGCCGCCGGGCATCGGATCGGGGTGATGCGCCAGCAGCAAGCCACCCAGCGGCAGCGGGCCGCTGACGCAGTTGATGTGCCAGGCGGCTGGTGGGTCGCCGGCGTGCAAATCGTGGTTGCCACGTACCAAAGTCACCTGCAGCTGGCTGTGTGCTGCGCGCCAGGCCGCCACTTCAGCCCAGGTGGCGGGGGCCGCAGACCGCGCCGAATGCAACAAGTCGCCCAGGAACACCAGATGCTGCGCACCCGTGCGTGCCAGCGCCAGGCTTAAACGGTGCAGCGTGGCTGCGGTGGTGCCACCGGGTACCGGCACGCCCAGGCGCCGAAAACTCTGCGCCTTACCAATGTGCGCATCGGCCACCAGCAAGGTTTGGTGGCCCGGCAGGTAGGCTGCGCGTTCAGCCAGCACTTGCAGCGGTGTGCCGCCAACTTCTGTGGTTAACAAGGTGTTGCTGGCGGCGCGCGGCGGCGCCGTTTCTATTGACACAGACGCTGCAGTGCCGGGTCCAGGTGTTCAGTGGGCAAACGCTTGAAGCCCGAGCGTGCATAGCGCTGCAGGCGGCCCATCACCATGGCGACGATGGCCGAAGCCAGCGCCTGCGCGTCCACCGTGGGTGTGGCCGAGCCATTTTCCTGTGCGCTGGTGCGCAGGCTTTGCCGCAGCTGCGATTCCACGCGGTCAAAAAACTGGTTCATGCGCGCCACCAGGCGAACATGCTCAAACACCAGCGCGTCACACACCATCACACGGGTCATGCCCGGATTTTTTTCGCCGAAGTGCAGCAGCACGCTGGTGATCTTGTGCACCTGCGCAGCCGCCGAGGGCTCACGTTCGACGATCTGGTTGATGATCGTGAAGGCGCTGGTTTCGATGAATTCGATCAGGCCTTCAAACATCTGCGCCTTGCTGGCGAAGTGGCGGTAAAGCGCAGCCTCGCTGACTTGCAACTGGGCCGCCAGTGCGGCCGTGGTGACACGTTCGGCGCCAGGCTGTTCCAGCATGGTGGCCAGGGTCTGCAATATCTGCACACGCCGTTCGCCGGGCTTGGGCCGCTTGCGCGCGGGGCTCGGGGTCTCGTCGCCAGCAGTCTCGGAAGATTCCGCGCTGTCGGCACTGCCGCCGGGCTGCACAGGGTCGAGCGGATCGGGCATGGTGCTTTGCGCAGGCGGGCTGTGGGTGGGGGCGGCCGGAAGCACGCCCGGCGGGTGTGGGCACCAAAGTGCAAAAGCATTCTTGCACAGGGCCACCGGTTATCTGCTTGCAGGTAAACACTGACTCCGCAAGCCGGCCGCATGTTGCCTGACCCCATCGTGGTTCGGAAGTTCAGCGGGCCCTGCGCTCCAGTTCGCGAAGCGACACCACGCGCTGGTCCACGTAGGCCGGGCACCGCCGGGCTCCCAGCCGGCTGCTGCCAGCGGGCAGCCAGCGGCGCAACCACACCGTGTGCATGCCGGCGCGGCGCGCGCCTTTCAGGTTGACGGCCGAGTCTTCTACCAGCACACAGCGCGCCGGGTGCACACCCAGGCGGGCCGCCACGCGGCGCAACATGCGGGCGTCGGGCTTGGGCCGCAGGCTGCCAAACATGTGCATGTCTTCGATGGATAACAGGCCGTCAAACCAGCCGGTTATGCCCAGCACACCCAGCACCCGCCGCGCGTAGGCTGCCGGTGCATTGGTCAGGATGTATTTGCGCCCCGGCAGCCGCGCCAGGGCTGCCAAGTCGTGCGGGTGACCGCGAATGCGCCCCTCCAGTCCGGGCAGCAGGTGCGTGTGGTGCAAAAAATGCGCGGCCTTCACGCCGTGGTGCCGCACCAGGCCCAGCAAGGTGGCGCCATAGCGCAGCCAGTAGCGCCGCCGTAAGGCATCGGATTCAGCGCTGCTGATGCCCAGCTCCTGCGTGATGTAGGCCCCCATAGCCTGGCGCAGCTCAGCCATGGAAGCGTTGCTGGCGTCGTGCAGTGTGTCGTCCAGGTCGAACAGCCACACCGGTTGTTGACGTTGCAAAGCGCTGCGGCCGTGGCAGCCCATCAATGCGACCGGATCATGCTTGGACAAGCTCGGCAACGACGGCAATGATCGGGTCTCAATGAGACCGGATCATGCTTTGACAAGCTCAGCACCAACGGCGACAACCCGGTCTCAATGAGACCGGATCATCGTGCCGTAGGCCTGGTCGGTCAGGATCTCGAGCAGCATCACGTGGGGCACACGGCCGTCGATGACGTGCACCGCATGCACACCGCTCTTGGCCGCATCGATGGCGCCGGCAATCTTGGGCAACATGCCGCCGCTGATGGTGCCGTCTTCCACCAGCGCATCAATTTGCCGCGCCGTCAGGTCGGTCAGCAGCTGGCCGCTTTTGTCGAGCACACCGCGGATGTTGGTCAGCATCAACAGTTTCTCGGCCTGCAACACGGTGGCCAGCTTGGCGGCCACCAGGTCGGCGTTGATGTTGTAGCTTTCGTTGTTTTCACCAAAGCCGATGGGGCTGACGACAGGGATGAACTGGTCGTCCTGCAGCGCCTTCACCACGGCGGGGTCGATGGCGGTGATTTCGCCCACTTGGCCGATGTCATGTTCCAGCGCCGGGTTGTCCTTGTCGGGCATGCGCAGCTTGCGCGCGCGCATCAGGCCGCCGTCGCGCCCGGTCAGGCCCACCGCCTTGCCGCCAGCGGCGTTGATCAGGCCCACGATGTCTTGTTGCACCTCGCCGGCCAGCACCCATTCCACGACGCTCATCGTTTCTTCGTCAGTGACACGCATGCCCTGGATGAAAGAGCCCTTTTTGCCCAGCTTGTTCAACGCGCTTTCGATCTGCGGTCCGCCACCGTGCACCACGATGGGGTTCATGCCCACCAGCTTCAGCAACACCACGTCTTCGGCAAA
>JANNMQ010000561.1:0-19619 GCA_031398045.1 Rubrivivax sp. | reverse complement strand
GGTGCCTGCTGGTCGCCCGATGCAGGGCAATAATCGACTGTATGGCCATCCAGACCGACGACTTTGCCAGCACCCCCTTACCGCGCGTGGTGAGCGCTGCGCCCGCTTCACCGAACGAAGAGGCGATTGAGCGCGCGCTGCGGCCCAAAGGCCTGCAAGACTATGTGGGTCAGGTCAAGGCACGTGAACAACTTGAAATCTTCATCGGCGCAGCCAAGCACCGCCGCGAAGCATTGGACCATGTGCTGCTGTTCGGCCCACCGGGCCTGGGCAAAACCACGCTCAGCCACATCATCGCCAATGAACTGGGCGTGAACCTGCGCTCCACCAGCGGGCCGGTGCTGGAAAAACCCAAGGACCTGGCAGCGCTGTTGACGAACCTGGAAAAAAACGATGTGCTGTTCATCGACGAGATCCACCGCCTGAGCCCGGTGGTGGAAGAAATCCTCTACCCAGCGCTGGAGGACTACCAGATCGACATCATGATCGGCGAAGGCCCGGCAGCGCGCAGCATCAAGCTCGACCTGCAGCCCTTCACGCTGGTGGGCGCCACCACCCGCGCGGGCATGCTGACCAACCCGCTGCGCGACCGCTTCGGCATCGTCGCGCGGCTGGAGTTCTACACACCCGAGGAGCTGACGCGCATCGTCACGCGCTCGGCAGGTTTGCTGAAGGTACCCATCGACGCTGACGGCGCGCTGGAGATCGCACGCCGGTCACGCGGCACGCCGCGCATCGCCAACCGGCTGCTGCGCCGGGTGCGCGACTACGCGCAGGTGAAAGGCGACGGCAGCGTGAACGTGGCACTGGCCGACCTGGCCTTAAAGATGCTGGACGTGGACCCGCTGGGTTTCGACGTCATGGACCGCAAGCTGTTGGAAGCCGTGATCCACCGTTTTGACGGCGGCCCGGTCGGTCTGGACAACGTGGCTGCGGCTATTGGCGAAGAAGCCGGCACGATCGAAGACGTGATCGAACCCTTCCTCATCCAGCAGGGCTTTTTGCAACGCACACCGCGCGGTCGTGTGGCCACCGCGGCGGCCTGGCGCCACCTGGGCCTGGTGCAGCCCAGCAACACCGCACAGGGTTTGCTGGACGTTTAGGCGTTCTGCGCGGGCTCCTCCCGGGCTATCAGTCCAGGCCTGCTGCCTGGCTCTCCTGCTGCAAATGCTGATCGTCGTTCCAACCCACGAGCGACAGGCCCTGCGGCGTCCAGAGCAGCCGGTTGATGCTGGCGTTGCCCAGCTGCCAGGTGCGCGGTGCGCCCAAGCTCAAACCCGTGGCTGCGCGGTACAGGCAGTCCAGCACGCCACCGTGGGCCACCAGGGCGATGGCGCCACCCGGGTGGCGCGCTGCCAATTGAATGGCAGCACCCACGCAGCGGTTTGAAAACTGCACCAGGCTTTCGCCGCCGCCGGGCCGGGCCAGCACATCCCGTTGGCGCCACCAACGTGCGTCCTGCGGCCAACGCTGGTCGATTTCGGCATAGGTGCAACCCTCCAGAAAGCCGAAATGACGCTCACGCAGTTGCTGCTGTGTATGCACGGCAACACCCGTGGTTTGGGCCAAGGCCAGTGCGGTGTGGTGCGCGCGCAGCATGTCACTGCTGTAGATGGCCGACAGGCTTTCCTCAGCCAGCGCCTGCGCCATCTGCTCGGCCTGCCACCGCCCTGTGTTGTCCAGCGCTATATCGGTGTGGCCCTGCAGACGCTGCTCGGCATTCCAGGCCGTCTGGCCGTGGCGGATGGCCAGCACGCGGCAGCATTCGGGCATCAAACGGCCAACAAGCGCTGGTTCAAGGTGTAGGTACCCGACAACGTCGCTTCGCCCAACACCCGGTCAGCCAGCACCTGCCGCACCTGCTGACCCGTGAACACCCCTTCTATGGGCAGCCGCGGCAGGGCCACCGCGTAGAGCGTGAACACGTAGTGGTGGACCAGCGAATCGTTCCACGGCGGGAACGGTCCGTCGTAACCAAAATAGGAGCCGGCCAGCGCAGGGTCGCCGGCAAACCAGCCGGTGAAGTCGTTCAGACCCTGGCGAACGGGCCCTGGCGTGGCAGGCCCTGGTTTACCGCGCGCCACAAAACCGTGGCTGTATTCACCTTCGGCCATCTGGCCCGGCTGCGCGGGCAGATCAATCAAGACCCAGTGGAAAAAGTCGACGCGCGGCAGCCCTGTTGGCACCTCACAGCCGGCCTGATTGACATCGTCACCGCGGCTGGGCACGTCAAAGTCATGGCAGATCAGCGCCAGCGAAAGGGTGCCTGCAGGCAGGTCACTCCAGGCCAGGTGCGGGCTGAGGTTGGCGCCAAAAAGCGCGCCGCCGCAGCCATCGGGGCGTCCTGCGGCAAAGCGCTGCGGAATGGGGTCTCCATTGACCCAGCTGTCGCTCCAGAGTTTCATGAGGGCTCAACCGTGCGGGTCGCCGCGTGCACGCCTGTAAGTCCTACACGCCCCAGACCACGGGCTGGCCCGCGGCCTGGCAGCGGCGCAGCATCTCCATCACCGGCCACAGGCGCTGGCGCAACGCCACAGGCTCTTCGTTTGCAGTCGACTGCTCGTCAGCCGCGTTGTGGGCTGCGCCAGAACGGTTGCCCGCCACGGCGGCTTCCAGGGCAAGCAGCGCAGCGGGCATGTCGGCCACTTCAATGATGCCGCGCTGGGTGGGGCTGCGCTTCAGCAAGCGCATCAACTCATCGCCTTGCGGCCCCAACATGATGACGTCGCCGCTGGCTTTGGAGGTGAATTTGTAGATCATGGTGCCTGGATTGTGCCGCTGCTGGCATGCACCGGCGCCCTACCGTTTGCCAGTCTCTTGATTCATGTCTGAACCAGCCGCACATGGCGGCCCGCCGCCGGCTCTGCACCACATTGAGAATCCACGGCCGACGCGGCCGTTTTCAGACGCTGCTCAAAGCTCAAGGGGTCGAGCGCTGGCGCAAAAAGAAAACCTTGGTACTCGTCGCAACCGCGCTCTTGCAGGAACTGGCGCTGCGCCTCGGTTTCCACACCTTCGGCCACGACCTTCAGGCGCAGCGCACGGGCCATTTGCAGGATGGCTTGCACGATGCCGGCGTCGCTGTCGTCGCCTGGCAAGCCGCTGACAAAACTGCGGTCGATCTTCAGCTTGTCGATGGGAAACCGCTTCAGATAGGACAGGCTGGAGTAGCCGGTGCCGAAGTCGTCGATGGACAGGCGCAGACCCAGGTTGGCCAGCGCTTCCAACCGACGCAAGGCCTCGTCAGCATCCAGCACCAGGATGGACTCGGTCAGCTCCAGTTCCAACAGCTGCGGTGGCAACCCGCTGACGGCCAGCACGTTGGCCACCCGTTCGACAAAATGTGTTTGCTGGAACTGCAGCGCCGACACGTTGATGGCTATCGGTATCGAATAGCCGCGCTGGTGCCACAACACCGCTTGCCGCACCGCTTGCGACAGCACCCAGTCCCCAATGGCGACGATGAAGCCGCTGGCTTCGGCCACTGGTATGAAGCGGCCTGGCGACACTTCCCCCAACTCCGGGTCGCGCCAGCGCAGCAAGGCTTCAGCGCCCAGCACACGGCCATCCGTCAGGCTGACCTGGGGCTGATAGTTCAGTCTGAAGCGGCCACTGACCAGCGCCTGCCGCATGGCGTGGTCCAGCGCCATCGTGGCTTGCCGGTGGCCCTCGGCGCGGGCCTGGTACAGCCGGTAGTTGGCCCTGCCTTGTTGTTTGGCCGCGCGCACGGCTTCTTCGGCATGACGCAACAGTTCATCCAGCGTCTGGCCATGTGCCGGCGCCAGCGCCACGCCCACGCTGCAGGTGAGTGTGAATGTTTCGCCTTGCCAGCTGTAGGGCTCGGCCACCACACGCAAGACCCGCCGCGCCGCCGCTTCTGCACCTTCGGCCTGTGTGGCATGCACCAGCACCGCGAACTGGTCGCCACCCAGGCGGGCCAGCAGGTCATCCTGGCGCATGCAGGCCCCGATGCGCTGCGCCACCTCACGCAGCACGCTGTCACCCACGGCCTGGCCCATGCCGTCGTTGACTTGGGCAAAGCGGTCCAGGTCCACCATCAGCAATGCAAAGCCTTGTTGCACGCCAGAGCGCCCCTCGCCCTGCGCCAGCCGGTCTACCACCTGTTCGGCCAGCACGCGCCGGTTCGGCAGGCCCGTCAGACTGTCGTGGCGTGACAAGGTGTCGATTTGCTGCCTTGCCGCGACCTGCTCGGTCAAGTCGCGAAACGACCACACCCGGCCGCGCACGCTGCCGGCTTGATACAGCGGCCGCGTGACACGTTCCAGCACACCACCTTGTTGCAATTCAATACGGCTGCTGTCGGCTTGCAGCTCGGCGTCTATCAGCAGTTGCCACTGCTGCTGGTAAGCCTGCTGCGCCGCATCGTCACCCGCCACGCGGCCGCACATCCAGCGTTGCACGGCAGCGTCGTCCTGGTTCTGCAACAGGTGAACAGGCACCGACCACAGCGCCACAAAGCGCTGGTTAAAGACGCGCACGCGGCCATTCAGATCGGTGACCAAAATGCCATCTGCGGTGGCTTCCAGCGTGGCTTGCAGTTCAGCCAACAATGACTCACGTTCCAGTTGCGCGCGGTGTTCTGCACTGCGGTCTATCAGCACCACCAGCGCGTGCAGATCACCACCCGCAGGCCCGTCGGCGAGGCCCCGCACGCTGCGCGTCACGTGCAGCAGGCGGCCATCGGGTGCGGCCGTGACTGTGTCACTGTGCAAGGGTTCCACCGTCAATGGCTGCGAGTCAATGCCAACCCCAGCGCCGAAGTCCACCATGCACCACCAGGCCATGTCCTCGGGGGAGGCCACCAAGGTGTCGGCGCTGTATTGCAGCAGCTCACCTTGTGTGCAAGCAAACAGCCGGGCGGCAGCGGCGTTGACGGCGTTGAGCTTGCGCGTTCGCAGCTCAACAACCCAGGCGGCATGGGGCAGGGCATCCAGCAGCGTCTGCCAGACAGCAGGGCCGGCGCCGACCCTGGGTGCTGAAGTGAATCTCAAAGCTGGCGTCAACTCCGGCTGCACGGCCTGGCGCAGTCCTTTCACAGGGTGTCTCCTGAGACCGGTGTCGCAGTCTGGCTGTCCGATGCCAGCGGCTCGAAGTAATAGGCCGTGCGCGGCCGCGGGTTCAGGTAGTGCAAAGCATCTGCTGGCAGGCGCTGCGCTTGCAGGCTGCGGCGTATGCCCAAGTCGGGCACCTGCTCCAGATTCAACAGCACCGCGTTGGCGCGCGACACGGTAGGGTCAAAAACCAACACGCGTGGCTTCAGTGGCCGGCTGGAATTGGCACCCACCACCAAGGCGTAGCGGTCGTCTGTCAGCTGCACGATGGAGCCCGCCGGGTACACGCCCATCATGCGGATAAAAGCGTTCAGCACGGTGCTGTCAAAACGATGTCGGTGCTGCGCGAACAACATCGCCACCGCTTCGTGCGGCGTCAGGCCTGGCGTACCGCCCCGGGGGTTGCACAGGCCGTCATAGCGGTTGACGATGCTCACCACGCGCGCGGCCAGGCTGATCTGCTCACCCGGCAGACGTTTGGGGAAGCCCGCACCGTCGGCCTGTTCGTGGTGTTGCGCCAGCACCGACAGCGCACCTGCCGACAGCGCCATGCGCTGGCCCAGTTGCACGCCCAGATGGACATGGTTGCGGTAGGCCTGCACTTCTGCAGCCGACTGCCCATCCACCGGATGGCGGTGGCGGGCTGCCAGCTCTTGTTTTCCGGCATCGTGCAGCAAGGCGCCGACCCCCAGGTCCAACAGCTCGGCTTCGCCCATGCCCAACATACGACCGATGAGCAAGGCGATCACGCCTACATTCATGGCATGCGACAGCTCGCGATCATTGCGGATGCCCACCAGCCTGATGCCCACCTCGGTTTCATCCAGCATCTCGTCCAGCAACGACTGCGTCAGGGCCACCGAAGCGCGGCCCGCTTCCAGCGGCCGGGTGCCGGCGGTGCTCAGCAGCTGGCGCAGTTCGTCTTCGGCCTTGTTGCGCTGGCTTTCGCAGCGCTGCGCGGCATCTCGCTGTTGTTGCAGCAGACGGGCCTGCAATTCGGCATGGGCCAGCTCGGCGGCATCGGCACGCCGGCCAACCTCATCGGTTGCCGACAGCACCACCACAGGCGCGGGCAGGTCGCTCTTTTCTGGCACCCACTGCACGCGGCCAAGTCCCAACCGCCGCAGGGTGTCTATCTGATCGGTGCTGGACAGCTTGAAGGCTGACAACGGAAAAGGGTGCGACAGCCATCCGCCTTCCAGCTGGACAAACATGCCGACACGCAGTTCTTCGACAGCGATGGAGTTGGCGTTGATCATGGGGCTCCCTGGTTGGCGCAGCTGAGGTTGAAAGCGGCCGTGCCCTACCCATCGATATCGGGCTTACAGGCGGTAACTTGAGCCGTTGGTACTGTTTGCAGGCGCTGATAACCCGCGGCCAGGCTGGGCCCGGGGTTGCACCGCACCCCAAAGCGTGACACTTGTCGAGAAACGGCCTGCCTGCCAAGATGCCGTGCTCACAAGACAGGCGCGCTCGGAAGCGCCCCTGCACAGTTCGCAGCGCAACCAGGAGACACCATTGATCTTAGAAATCGCCGATATCCGCATCCAGGCTGGCCAGCAGGCTGCTTTTGAAGCCGCCATCGACCTCGGCCTGAAAACCGTGGCCAGCAAAGCCCGGGGGTTTCAAGGCGCCAAAGTGAACCGCGGCATTGAAAACCCGGAACGCTATGTGCTGCAAATCTTCTGGGATACCCTGGAAGACCACACTGTGGGTTTCCGTGAGGGGCCGCTGTTCGCCCAATGGCGTGCCATCGTCGGTCCGTTTTTCGCCGTACCCCCGGTGGTGGAGCACTTCACGCTGGTCTGCAAGACGTGAAGACGGCCACGCGCGACGCCGCGCTGGCGGCTGCCGCGGCCCACTATGACAGCGGCGCCTTCGTGCGCGGCCTGGCACGGCGGGTGGCGGTGCGAAGTGAAAGCCAGGTGCCCGGCAGCGAGCCGGCATTGCGGGCCTACCTGCAAGAACACATCGGTCCAGCCCTGACCCCACTGGGGTTTGACTGCCAGATTTTTGAGAACCCAGAGCGCACGCCGGTTGCAACTGCCGCAGAAGTGCCGTCGCCCGGACCCTTGCTGACGGCCTGTCGACACGAATCCGATGACTTGCCCACGGTGTTGATGTACGGCCACGGCGACGTGGTGCGGGGACAAGACCTGTCCTGGCGCAAAGGGCAAGGACCTTGGGTGTTAGCGGCCGATGGCGAGCGCCTCTATGGCCGCGGCACCGCCGACAACAAAGGCCAACACAGCATCAACATCGACGCCCTGGCCAGCGTGTTGAAGGTGCGTGGCGGTCGCCTCGGCTTCAATCTGAAGTGGTTGTTCGAAACGGGCGAAGAAACCGGCTCTCCCGGTTTGGCGGCGTTTTGCCGCTCCCACAAGACGGCGCTGGCGGCCGACGCCCTGATTGCCAGCGACGGCCCTCGCGTTGCGCGCGACAGGCCCACGGTTTTCTTGGGCTCGCGGGGTGTGGCCAATTTCCAGCTCAGCCTGAAACTGCGCGAGGGCGCTCACCACTCGGGCAATTGGGGTGGCCTGCTGCGCAACCCCGGTACCGTGCTGGCACACGCCATTGCTTGCCTGGTGGACGCCCGCGGCTGCCTGCGCGTGGCCGCCCTGCGCCCGCCACCCATACCCAACAACGTGCGTGCCGCATTGCAAGGCCTGCAATTTGGCGGCGATGTGGGTGACCCTGCCATCGACACCGACTGGGGCGAGCCCGGGCTGAGCCCTGCCGAGCGGGTGATAGCTTGGAACACACTGGAAGTGCTGGCCTACACCACGGGCAACCCGCAGCACCCGGTGAACGCCATTCCGCCATCCGCAAAAGCCCATATGCACATGCGCTTCGTGGTGGGCACCGACACCCCGGGCCTGCGCCAGCATGTGTTGGCTCACCTGGCTCAGCACGGCTTCGCTGATGTTGAAGTCAGCGAGCCTGAAGTCATGGCCGCCACACGTCTGGACCCCGACAACGCCTGGGTGCAGTTTGCACTGCAGTCCATTGAACGCAGTGCGGGTGTGCGCCCAGTGCTGCTGCCCAACCTGGGGGGCTCTTTGCCCAACGACGTGTTTGCAGATATCTTGGGGCTGCCCACCGTGTGGGTGCCGCACAGTTATGCCGCTTGCAACCAGCACGCCCCGGACGAACACCTGCTGGCGCCTGTAGCGCGGCAGGCCTTGCAGATCATGGCAGGCTTGTATTGGGACCTGGGCGAGCAGGGCCACACATTGCCACGCCGCGCACAATGAAGACGTCGTCCCGCTCCCGGCAGCCCAATAAAAAAGGCCCCGCGGGGCCTTTTTAATACCAGGCAACAACCTGCAACCTGATCAGGCCGCACTCAACCAGGCCGCTGTATCGAACGCGCTGGTCATCATCGGCATGTTCATGCCGAAGTTGGGATTCGTGCCGTTTTTGGGCACCACCACCTTAACCGGTGCTTTGGCCGGCGCTGCCGCCGTGTTGATTGCGTTTTGGGCCACCTCAGCAGCCCGCTCCCATGACCCTAATTCTTGGGAGCGGGCTACTGAAAAGAATAGAAACACCTGAACGGTATTCGTCGTTCCCCCCAGTATTCAGCCGCGTCGCGAAAAACCTCCAGCAGCTGTTCCCGCGCTTCGCGGTCGAAGCGGGGGTTGTCAGGCAACTGCTCCAGCACCACCACAAAACCGGGCTGTTGGCCGGCCTTGTGCACAAGGTCGGTCATGCAGTCGTACAAGGCATCCAGGTTTTTGCCGAAATGCGCAGGGAACAGGAAGGCCGCAGCCAAACCGTCCAACACGTCCTGTTTAGACTGTGCCTCGGACAGATTGGCATACAGAAAGTGATGGCCCGCTTTTTCGGCGGCCTGCATCAAGTCGTCAACCCGATAGGCTCGAATAGCCTGCACCAGGTTGGGACGGGTGGTCTGCAACTCCATGGTCGCGGTCCTCCAGGATGGTGGCAAAGTTAAAGAAATTGGTGAATCCATGGTGCCGACCGTGGCTGGCCTCGTGTTCATGGCGCAATCCGGCGGAAACTGGCGTAGTGATCGGCGGTGTAAAAGCAGCTTTCAGGTTGTGTGGGCGGCTTGCCCCCACAGACGATGCGGCGCGCACCACGGTCGCGCGAACCCGGGGTTTTGACCGTGTATTCCCGGTAATAACCCCTGGCCATGACCGGCAGTTGACGTTCGCGGTTACCAAACACCGAACCGTCCTTCTCGTACGGAAAAGGGCCACCACTCAGGACCAACTGGTGCGTACGTTTGGCTTCTGAAGGCAGGCTGGACAGCGAAACCTCAGCCGCAGCCCCACGCTCTGGGCCCTTGGCTGAAACGGGCAGCGCGAACAACAGCCCAAAAACCGCAAGCGACGCAACCCATTGGACCGATTTGCTGCCAACGCACCTGGGGTGCGCAACCCGCTGTCTGTTGGTTGAATCGACCAAAACGTGCACCGCGGAACCGGTCGATATCACGGGATAACCCTGAATTCGCAAAGCCAAATAGTACCGCGTAAGCAACAAAAGTTCAAGTTAGGGACTTCGCTTGAAGTTGGACTCGGCCTGTCAAAGTAAGCGTCCGCTCTCTCCCAGCGCCTTTATTTTTCTTCCACCACCCATTTCAACAAACACCGAATTGGTGCGAAGCCTCGATTTCCAGGGTGAACCCTAGGATGACTGACGCACCGCATTGGCATCGGCCACCGTCAGCGCCGTCATGTTCACAATGCGGCGCACCGTGGCCGAGGGTGTAAGGATGTGGACCGGTTTGTCGGCACCCAAGAGCACCGGGCCAATGGCAATGCCGCCACCCGATGCCGTTTTCAACAGGTTGTAGGCGATGTTGGCGGCGTCGATATTGGGCAGCACCAGCAAGTTGGCTTCGCCAGTGAGGGTGCTGCGCGGCATCAGCTTTTGGCGTTCCGCGGCGTCGAGCGCCACGTCACCGTGCATTTCACCGTCCACTTCAAGCCAGGGCGCCTGTTCGCGCAAGAGCTGGAGGGTGCGGCGCATCTTTACCGCGCTGGGGTGGTCGCTGGTACCGAAGTTGGAATGCGACAGCAATGCAGCGCGCGGCGAAATGCCAAAACGCATCATCTCTTCAGCCGCCATCACCGTGATTTCGGTCAGTTCTTCGGCGCTGGGGTCGGCGTTGACATGGGTGTCGACCAAGAACACCTGCCGTCCGGGCAGCACCAAACCGTTCATGCACGCGTAAACCCGCACGTCCTGCGGCGTGCTGGGGCTGCCGCCCTGGCGTTTGCCGATCACCTGGTCGATGTAGGACAGGTGATTCGCCGTGGTGCCCCAGGTGCCGCAGAGCATGCCGTCGACCTGGCCTTTGTGCAGCAGCATGCTGCCAATCAAGGTCAGCCGTCGCCGCATCTCGATTTTCGCCAGGTGCACCGACACCCCCTTGCGTTCCGTCATCTGGTGGTAGGTCATCCAGAAATCGCGGTAACGGTCGTCTTGCTCGGGGTTGACGACGTCGTAGTCCTGGCCTTCTCGCAGCCGCAGGCCAAACTGTTCTACCCGGCGCGCGATCACCAGCGGCCGGCCGATCAGCGTCGGGCGCGCCAGGCCTTCGTCCACCACCACCTGCACAGCCCGCAGCACACGCTCTTCTTCGCCCTCGGCGTAGGCCACCCGCTTGTTGCGGGCTTTTTTGGCCTGGTCGTAGATGGGCTTCATGGTGGTGCCCGAGGCGTACACGAAGTTCTTCAGGCGCTCGCGGTAGGCCTCCATGTCGGCAATCGGCCGCAAAGCCACACCAGAGTCGACCGCAGCCTGCGCCACCGCCGGCGCAATCATCATCATCAGCCGGTGGTCAAAAGGCTTAGGGATCAGGTATTCAGCACCGAATGACAGGTTGGCACCTGCATAGGCCGCAGCCACCACATCGCTTTGCTCGGCCTGCGCCAACTCGGCAATGGCGTGCACGGCTGCAATCTCCATCGCATCGGTGACCGTGGTGGCACCGCAATCCAGCGCGCCGCGGAAGATGTAGGGGAAACACAGGACGTTGTTGACCTGGTTGGGGAAGTCGGTGCGCCCCGTGGCCAGAATGGCGTCGGGCCGCACGGCCTTGGCTTCCTCAGGGCCAATTTCAGGCGTCGGGTTGGCCAGCGCAAAGATCAACGGATGGGCCGCCATCTGTTGCACCATCGCGGGCTTTAGCACGCCGCCGGCCGAAAGACCCAGGAAGACGTCGGCACCGGCAACCACTTCGGCCAGCGTGCGCTTCTCTGTGTTTTGCATGAACTGGCGCTTGTCGTCGTCCATCAGCTCGGTGCGGCCTTCATAAACCACGCCCGCCAGGTCGGTAACCCAGATGTTTTCGCGCCGCACACCCAGTTTCATCAACAAGCCCAGACAAGCCAGCGCCGCAGCGCCGGCCCCGCTGGTGACCAGCTTGATGTCGCCAATGCGCTTGCCCACCACCTTCAGCCCGTTCAGCAGCGCCGCACCAACCACGATGGCGGTGCCATGCTGGTCGTCATGGAACACGGGGATCTTCATGCGTTCACGCAGCTTGCGCTCAACGTAGAAACAGTCGGGCGCTTTGATGTCTTCCAGATTGACGCCACCGAACGTGGGCTCCATGGCGGCAATGATGTCGACCAGCTTGTCCAGGTTCTTTTCGTTTAGCTCGATGTCAAACACGTCGATGCCGGCAAACTTCTTGAACAGCACCGCCTTGCCTTCCATCACCGGTTTGGCAGCCAGCGGCCCGATGTCGCCCAGGCCGAGCACCGCCGTGCCGTTCGTTATCACGGCCACCAGGTTGCCGCGCGCGGTGTAACGGTAAGCATTGGCGGGGTCGGCAACGATCTCTTCACAAGCGGCAGCCACGCCAGGCGAATACGCCAGCGCCAGGTCGCGCTGGTTGATCATCTGCTTGGTGGCGGTAACCGCCAGCTTGCCGGGGGTTGGGAACTCGTGATACTCCAGCGCAGCGCGGCGCAACTCAGCAGCTTTGTCGTTGGCTTGGTTTTGCGCGTCGTTGGCGCCCGGGTCTTGTCTCATGTTGTCGTTGGCTTTCATCAGCATGTGCTCCAGCCACTGCCTGCCGGCCGGGTCAGGGGCTGCAGGTGCGCGGCGTTCAGGGGTTGCCAGTGTCGTTGACGCAGGGGCCGAGGCCCATGCGAGAAACTGCTTAGCAGTCTAGACCTGGAGCGCATCAATACTGCGAGCGCCATGCAGACCCCAACCTTGACGGCCCCCGAGCCCGCCAGCAACGCGCAGCCGGGCCTTGTGCCGGCGCCAGCCACCGCTGAACCGCACGGCCCGCCGCGCGGCGGGCGACTGCGGCGCGCGCTGCTGTGGGGCGCCTTGCTGGCCCTGCTGGGGGTGGCACAGGGCCTGCTGCTGGCGCTGACGCTGAACTACGAATCGACCCGCGCTCAGGACGCCACCGACAACGTGGCCACTGAAAGCGCTGCGGAGCTGCGTCGCGAGCTACTGCGCAGCATGCAGCACTTGCAGACCGTGGCTGTGCAGGATGCCGGCGGCGCCAGCGCGCAGGCGGCGGCCGCAGCCCTGCTGCGTGAACACCCCAGCCTGGGGCACATTGAGTTTCGCGACAGCCAGATGGTGGTGCAGTCCAGCCTGGATTCGCCGCTGTCACCCGCGCTATTTGCTCGTCTGTCCAGGGCCGATCTGCAGCTCGAAGCCGAATGGGCCTGCGCGACGGCGCGGCGCGCCAACGCGCCGATGTTCTCGCGCAGTTACTTCGCACCGCTGCCGGGCGGTCTGGGCCAGGAAGTGATTGACGTCTGCATTCCGTTGCTGGAAGCAGGCCGCGAGTCCGGCTTCCTGGTGGGCAGCGTCCGCCTGCCGCGGCTGTTGGAAACCACGCTGCTGGAAGCCGACGCCCGGCGTCATGAATTTTCGGTGGTTGAAGGTGACGGCACCCGTGTGGCCCGCGCGGGCCATGCCCGCGGCACCGGCGTGTACGTGGCCGATCGAATGGTGGATTTGCCCGGCACGTCTTTGCAGCTGCGCGCCGACAGCGTTAGCGGGCGGCCCAGCCTGGTGCCCAACCTTGCCACCGCGCTGGTGCTGGGGCTGTCGCTGGCACTTTTTGGCGTGGTGCTGCTGCTGGCGCGCGACGTGCGCCGCCGCGCCCAGGCCGAGCGCGCGCTGGCCGTCGCGCTGGCCTTCCGCAAGGCGATGGAAGACTCGCTCTCCACGGGCTTGCGTGCACGCGATCTGCGCGGTGTGGTCACCTACGCCAACCCGGCCTTTTGCGCCATGGTGGGTTACAGCCCCGAAGAGTTGCATGCCGCTCAAGAGACCCAACCCTACTGGCCGGCCGAGTCGCTGCACGAATACCGGCTGCGCCAGAGCCAGCGCCTGGCCAGCACCGGCAGCCAGGCCAAGGCACAGGCCCGTGAAGGTTTCGAAACCGTGTTTGTGCGCAAAAACGGCGAACGGTTTCCGGTCATGATCTATGAAGCACCGCTGGTGAACAGTCAGGGCCAACACGCCGGCTGGATGAGCGCGGTGCTTGACTTGAGTGCGCAGCGCGGCATTGAAGACCTGTCGCGCCAGCAGCAAGAACGTCTGCAGGCCACGGCACGGCTGGCCACCGTGGGTGAAATGGCGTCGCTGCTCAGCCACGAGCTGAACCAGCCGCTGGCAGCCATTGCCAGCTATGCCAGTGGCTCTTTGAACCTGCTGGGCCAGCCCGACGCACAAACACCGGCGTTGCTGCAACAGGCGCTGACACGCATCGCCGAACAGGCCGAGCGCGCCGGCCGTGTGATCAAAAGCGTGCACGACTTTGTACGCCGGCGCGAGCAGCAACACGAAACCGTGGCCGTTTCCACGCTGCTGGAGGCGGTGATGCCGCTGGTGCGGCTGCAAGCCAGGAAAAGCGCCACACGCATCGACGTGCAGATGCAAGGCAGCGGGGGTGAGGTCGCCGATGAAACAGCAAGCCCCACAGCGGGCGCAGCGCTGGGCAGCGCCGCGACAGGCTTTGCCAGTGCGCACGTGCGCTGCGACCGCACGATGGTGGAGCAGGTGCTGCTGAACCTGACCCGCAACGGTATTCAAGCCATGGAGCAACACACCCCGCTGGCGCAGCGTGTGCTGCACCTGGGTGTGGACGACCGTGACCCGCGCTGGGTGCGCTTTAGCGTCACCGATGCCGGCCCCGGCGTGGCGCCCGACGTGGCAGCCAAGCTGTTCACACCGTTTTTCACCACCCGCGCCGAAGGCATGGGCCTGGGTTTGAGCCTGTGCCGCACGGTCATCGAGCAGCATGGCGGCACACTCGACTTCGGGCCCGGCCCAGGCGGTGTGGGCAGCGAGTTCCGGTTCACGCTGCCGCGCCCGCGCAGCCGCAAAGGGCCTGAAAGCAGCGACACTTCAGCATCACCTGCGGTCGCCACAGGGGCCCACAGCGTGGCATGACGCCGCACATTGAACGGCACTGCGTCGCAACCAACCCGTCGACCAACCCCCCGCCTGCACCGTGGCCCACCTAGACGCCCACCTCGGCCTGCCTGTGGTTTATCTCGTCGACGATGAAGAGGTGGTGCGCGACGCCCTGGCCTGGCTGCTGCGCTCGCGCCGGCTGCTGTCCGAGGGCTTTGGCAGCGCCGAGGCTTTTGAAAGCTGGCTGAACCAGCAAACCCAGCCCAACAAACCCGCCTGGCCCAGCGCGCCGTCGTGCCTGGTGCTGGATGTGCGCATGCCCGGCACCAGCGGCATCGTGCTCTTTGAACACATGGTTGACCGGGGCCTGCTGCCGCTGCTGCCGGTGATCTTTCTCACCGGCCATGGTGACGTGCCCACCGCCGTGGCAGCTGTAAAGCGGGGGGCTTTTGACTTCGTCGAAAAGCCCTTCTCCAACAACAGCCTGGTGGACCGTGTGGAACTGGCGTTGCAGGCCAGTGCCGGAGCCTTGCTGGCACGCCGGGGCCGGCACGAACATCAGCAGGCCTTGGCGGAACTGACCGAGCGTGAACGCGAGGTGATGAAGCTGGTGACCGATGGCCGCCCCAACAAATTGATCGCCGATGAGCTGGGCATCAGTGTGCGCACGGTGGAAGTGCACCGGGCTCGTGTCTTCGACAAGATGAACGTGCGCTCGGCCGTCGAACTGGCCAACCTGCTGGCCCATCTGGAAAGGCCATGAAGCCCAGTCTGCGTCTTGCCGCGCGTCGGGCCACGCGCCTGGCGACCACGGTTTCGGGCGGGCGCCACCGCGAGGCCCAGAATCCGCACAGGCCCGGCTTGAATTTGCATCTCCATGCCCACTGAATTTGACCTGATACGGCGCCACTTCACACGCACAGCCCAGCACGCCGTGCTGGGTGTCGGTGATGACTGCGCGCTGCTGATGCCGCACGCTGGCATGCAACTGGCCATCAGCACCGACATGCTGGTGGAAGGCCGCCACTTCCTGAGTACCGTAGCGCCCGAGCGGCTGGGCCACAAGGCGCTGGCCGTCAACCTCAGCGACCTGGCGGCCTGCGGCGCACTGCCGCTGGCCTTCACGCTGGCGCTGGCGCTGCCGCGCGCCGATGAATCTTTTGTGGCGCCATTTGCCCAGGGCCTGCTAGCCTTGGCGCAGCAGCACGGCATCGAACTGGTGGGTGGCGACACCACCTGCGGGCCCCTGAACATCTGCATCACCGTGATGGGCGAAGTGCCCGCCGGACGCGCGCTGTTGCGCAGCGGCGCCGGCGTCGGCGACGAGTTGTGGGTGAGCGGTTTACTGGGCGACGCCCGGCTGGCGCTGGAGGCTTTTCGCGGCACCTTGTCTTTGTCTGCAGATGCCTTCAGCGCCACCCGCCAGGCGATGGAACTGCCGCAGCCGCGGGTGTCACTGGGGCTGGCTTTGCGCGGGCTGGCCAGCAGCGCCATCGACATCAGCGACGGCCTGGTGGGTGATCTGGGCCATGTGCTGCAGCGCTCGGGCGTGGGTGCCGTGGTGGAACTGGACCGTCTGCCGCGCAGTGCCTGGTTGGCCGCCCAACCCGAAGCCGTGCAGCGTGAATGTTTGCTGGCGGGTGGCGACGACTACGAGCTGCTGTTCACCGCCCCGGCCAACCGCCACGACGAGGTGCGGGCCGCTGCACGCAATGCCAGTGTGCCGGTGACCTGCTGCGGCCGGATCGAGGCGGGAAGTGCCTTGCGGGTGCTGGACGCTGCGGGACAGGAACTGCCTGTTGGTTGGCAGGGCTTTGACCACTTCGGCACATGACTACGGGGCTGGAAGCTGGGCCGGACGCTGTGCGGCCAGAAGCTAGGCCGGCCGCGTTGCGACCGGATGCCCCAACGGCCGCCTTGCGGCCGAGTGCCCCCTTCATGCGCCAGCACCCCGCGCACCTGCTGGCGCTGGGCCTGGGCAGCGGTCTTTCGCCCAAAGCGCCGGGCACGGTGGGCACGCTGTGGGCCTGGCTGAGTTTCCTGCTGCTGGACCGCTTTCTGGGCGACCGTGGCTGGGCGGTGCTGCTGCTGCTGTCACTGCTGATCGGACTGTGGGCCTGCACCGTGACGGCGCAACACCTGCGCACCGCCGACCCGGGCGCCATCGTCTGGGACGAGGTGGTGGCTTTCTGGCTGGTGCTGTGGCTGGTAGGGGGTGGCCTGTGGACGCAGTCGGCCGCGTTTGTTCTGTTTCGGTATTTCGACGCCGCCAAGCCTGGGCCGGTGGGCTGGGCCGACCGGCTGTACAAGCTGCAGCCCGGTGACAGCATCGGCTGGCGCCAGGGCTGGGGCATCCTGTTTGACGACCTGGTGGCGGCCGGCTGCACGCTGCTGGTTATGGCCGTTGGGGCACGTTGGTGGACTTGAAGGACTTCGAGCCGTCCGTGCTGGCCCTGGCAGTGGCGCTGCGCACACGCGGCTGGCACCTGGCGACGGCCGAGAGCTGCACCGGCGGGCTGATAGCCGCAGCCTGCACGGCCGTGGCGGGCAGCAGCGACTGGCTGGAAGGAGGCCTGGTGACCTACAGCAACGAGGCCAAAACACGCTGGCTGGGGGTGCCGGCGGCGCTCATCCAGCAACACGGCGCCGTCAGCGAAGACGTGGCGCTGGCCATGGCCCGTGGCGCGCTGCACACCAGCGGCGCTGACCTTGCCGTGGCCGTCACCGGCATTGCCGGGCCCGGAGGCGCCGTTCCGGGCAAGCCGGTGGGCACGGTCTGGCTGGCCTGGGGCACGGGGTCAGCCATGCAGGCTGAAAGATTGCAACTGCCCGGCGACCGCAGCGCGGTGCGAGCAGCCACCGTGCACGCGGCGCTGCAGCGGCTGCTGCAGGTGGCCGCACCATGACTCCGCAAGCCCCGCCAGCGCGTCACCCTGTGCTGTTGTGTGGCCGCTTTGACGACGAAGAACAACAACGCTGGCAAACCGCGCTGCAAGCGGCAATGCCTGAAGTGGATTGGCTGGACCTTAATGCCGCACGCGCGCAGGCCCCCACCGTCACAGCTGCCGTGGTGGCCAACCCGTTGCCGGGCAGTCTGCAAGGTTTACTGGCCTTGCAACTGGTGCAAAGCCTGTGGGCGGGGGTGGACCGGTTGTTGACCGACGGCACCCTGCCTGCCCATGTGCCTTTGGCGCGCATGGTGGACCCTGCAATGGCTGCGGCAATGGCAGAAACCGCACTGTGGGCGGTGTTGGCACTGCACCGGGGGTTTTTCGACTACGCCGAGCACCAGCGCCGCAGCCGCTGGCAGCCGCATGACCAGAAGCGAGCCGACGAGGTGCCGGTGCTGGTGCTGGGCCACGGCCAGATGGGCCGCGCCGTGGCAACCGCACTGGCCGCGCGGGGCTACCGCGTCAGCACCTGGCAGCGCAACAACGTTGCGCTGGCCGATGTGTTGCCGCGGGCGCAGATCGTCATCAACCTGTTGCCCTTGACCACCGCCACGCAGGGTCTGCTGAACGCGGGCTTCTTCAAGACTTTGCCGCGTGGCGCCTGTGTGGTGAACCTGGCGCGCGGCGCCCATGTGGTGGACGCCGACCTGCTGCAGGCGCTGAACTGCGGCCACCTGCGCCGCGCCGTGCTGGACGTGTTCAACACCGAGCCGCTGCCTGCCCAGCACGCTTATTGGCAACACCCCCAGGTGACGGTGTTGCCGCACGCGGCGGCCATGACCGACGAACGCAGCGCCGCTGCGGTGGTGGCGCAAAACCTGCGTGCCTTGTGGTCCGGCCAGCCGCTGCAGCACCTGGTGGACCGCTGCCGCGGCTACTGAACCGCGCCTTGAGCCGTCAGCCCGCCCGCAACGCCAGCCCCGCCAGCGCAGGCTTCTGCACCGCCAGCGCTTTCAACACCAGTTGGCGCAGCGCGCCCCAGGCATCGGGCGGCCAGGCCGGGTGCACCAGGCCTTTGATGACCCCATCGCATTCGCTGGCGGCGCGCACCAGCGCGGCCAGCGGCGCGCTTTTCAGCTGCGGCAGCAAGCGTTCAAACAGCTTTTCTTTCACACCCCAGGCGCGTGCTTCGCGCAGCGCCAGCGGCAGAGGTTGCCCGTTGTCCAGTGCCATGCGCGCGCGCATCAAGCCCCGCATGTCGTCGGCCAGCATCCAGTGCAGTCGCGCCGGCGCTTCGCCTTCAGCTTGCAAACCGGCCAGCACACGCAGCGTGCGCGCCACGTCACCCGTCCACAGGGCTTGCACCAGCTTGTTTTCATCAAAACGCGCCACGTTCAGCACCGCCGATTCCACCTGCTCAAAGCTCAGTTCGCCGGGTGGGTACAGCAGCGCCAGTTTCTGAATTTCCTGGTGTGCAGCGAGCAGATTGCCTTCGATGCGGTTGGCAAAAAAGGCCAACGTGCGCTGCCCCTCTTCGCCTGCGCGCACCCGCTGGCCCTGACGCGACAGGCGCTGCGCCAGCCAAACCGGCAAGGCCGGCCTTTCGATGGTTTCCACGCGCAGCACCAACCCGGCGGCGTCCAGTGCCGTGAACCAGGCAGCCTTGGTCTGCTGAAAATCCAGCTTGGGCAGCTGCACCAGCGTCACCACGTCGGGCGCCAGGTCGGCGCAATAGCGCTGCAAGGCTTCGCCGCCGTCTTTGCCCGGTTTGCCCGACGGGATGCGGATCTCGATCAGCTGCTTGTCGGCAAACAAACTCAGGGCCTGCGCTGCACCCCGCACACCGCTCCAGTCGAAATGCGCGCCGCTGACCGTGAACACCTTGCGCTCGCTGCAACCGCTGGCACGCGCCGCGGCGCGAATGGCGTCAGCTGCCTCTTGCGCCAGCAGCGTTTCGTCGCCATGCACGGTGTACAGCGGCTTCACGCCACGCGCCAGCTGCGCTTGCAGTTGTTCGGGTTTGATCTGCATGCGCGGCTCAGACCACCACCGCAGCCAGGCGGCGCATCACCTGCGCCACCACATCGGTCTGCATCTCGCGGTACAGCTCGGCCTCTTCGGCCTCTTTGGCCAGCGCGGCGGTTTCGCTGTAGCTCAGTTCACGCTTGGCCAGCAGTTCAACCCGCGGCACCAGTTCACGGCCGGTGGGGGTGCTGACTCGAAAACGAAGCACCACGCGCAGTTGCAAGTCACGCACCTGGGCGGCTGATGTCTGCGCCACCAC
>JANNMQ010000558.1:0-2703 GCA_031398045.1 Rubrivivax sp. | reverse complement strand
GCCGCCGGGACCCTTGCGCGCGCCGACAATGGCGCATTCCGCCGATCAAGGACCACGCACATGGCCGTCTCCGTCTTCGACCTCTTCAAGATCGGCATCGGCCCCAGCAGCAGCCACACCGTGGGGCCCATGCGTGCGGCGCGGCTGTTTGCGCGCCACTTGCAGCAAAGTGGCCTGCTGGCGCGCACCGCGCGTGTGCAGAGCCAGTTGTACGGTTCACTGGGCGCCACCGGCAAAGGCCATGGCACCGACAAGGCGGTGCTGCTGGGCCTGAGCGGGCACGAGCCCGACACGGTGGACGTAGACGCCGTGCCGGCGCTGTTGGCCGCGCTGCGCAAAGCTGCAGCCCTATCAGTGCTGGGCGAACACAGCGTGCCCTTCAACGAAAAAGAAGACCTGAAGTTCTACCGGCGAGAGACGCTGCCCTTTCACGCCAACGGCATGCGTTTCATCGCCTTCGACGCGGCAGGCGCCGAGCTGTGCCAGCGCACCTGGTATTCGGTGGGCGGTGGTTTTGTGGTCAGCGAAGAAGTGGCCGCTGACGGTGCCAAACAAAAAGTCATAGCGCCCGACACCACCGTACTGGCGCACCCTTTTCACAGCGGCGAAGAGCTGTTGGCACGCACCAGGGACGTGAACGGCACACAACCGGGGACGATTGCCGACGTGATGCGCCGCAATGAACACCACTGGCGCAGCGACGCCGAGATTGACGCCGGCTTGCTGAACATCTGGGCCGTGATGCAGGCCTGCGTGAAACGCGGCTGCGCCACCGACGGCATCTTGCCCGGCGGCTTCAAGGTCAAGCGCCGCGCGGCACCGCTGTACCGTGACCTGATTGCCAACCCGGAAGCCGCGCTGCGTGATCCGCTTCAGGTCATGGACTGGGTGAACCTGTACGCACTGGCTGTGAACGAAGAAAACGCCGCCGGCGGGCGTGTGGTCACCGCACCCACCAACGGCGCGGCCGGCATCGTGCCGGCGGTGCTGCACTACTACGCACGCTTTGTTCACCACAGCAACGACAAAGGCGTGATCGATTTCCTGCTCACCGCAGCCGCCATCGGCCTGTTGTACAAAGAAAACGCCAGCATCAGCGGCGCCGAAGTGGGCTGCCAGGGTGAAGTGGGGGTGGCCTGCAGCATGGCCGCTGGCGCCCTGTGCGCGGTGATGGGCGGCAGCCCTGAGCAGGTGGAAAACGCCGCTGAGATTGGCATGGAACACCACCTGGGCCTGACCTGTGACCCCGTAGGCGGCCTCGTGCAGATACCCTGCATCGAACGCAACGCGATTGCCAGCGTGAAGGCCATCAACGCCGCGCGCATGGCGCTGCGCGGCGACGGCACGCACTTCGTCAGCCTGGACCAGGTGATCAAGACGATGCGCGAAACCGGCGCCGACATGATGACCAAGTACAAAGAAACCGCCCGCGGCGGCCTGGCCGTCAATATCGTGGAATGCTGAGGTCCTTCATGCAGCTGTGAAGCTGCAGCCTCAAGCCCGCCGCCAGCGCGCCGATAAGCAGACAAACCCGTGCCACCAGCTTCCTGCTGGTGCCGATTGCTGTTTACCTGTCACCGCGCGCCCATGTCCGATAGCCCTCTGCTGCAACACCCGCGCCACCGCTTTGTGGCCTTCAGTGCCGTGGGTGTGGCCATGGTGTGCTTGCCGCTGTGGCAGGTGCTGCGCTATCAGCAGTCCGACCTGCACCAGCTGGCGGCAGAGCGTGCTTTGCTGGACCCTGTTTCCCAGGCCGTGCAAGTGCAGTTTGGCCTGCTGGCACACCGCCAGGTGGCCGGGCAACTGCTGCAGGGCCAGGCGCAGTTGGAGCCAGCACGCCTGGCCGTGCAAGTGGGCGTGGACGAACAACTGCGCTCGCTGGCGCAGCAGCTGGCGCAAGGCCTGTGGTCGCACGCGCTGGCCGAGACACGTGACCTGACGCGCGATTGGCAGGCCCTGGCGCACCAAGTGAAAACACGCGCCCTGAACGCACCGTTGAGCGACGAATCGCACACGTTGCGCGTGGAGCAAGCCGTGCAGGTGGTAGACCTGGTGACACTGGCCGATGCTGTTTCAGACAGCGGGGCCACCACACGCAGCCCCGACAGCTTGCGCTTCGCTCACCTGGCGCGGCAGCTCAGCAAACTGGCCGCCGATGGGCCGTGGCTTGGCGCCCACACCGCGAACACTGACGGCACCACAGCAGCAACCACAGCCGCTATCACAGCCGCCACCCACCTTGAAACCGCGCAGCGGCGCTTGCAGCGTTTTTTGCAAAGCCTGGAAGCGGCGCGGCCCCCCGCGGCCGAAGCGGCGCTGGCCGAAGTGGGTCGTACGGCGCGCTTGGTGTTGCAGCTGCAGGCCGACCAAAGCGGCCAGCCCTCAAGCCCTGATGGGCCAACGCCACTGCACAGCGCACAGCTGCAGGCCCAGCAGGCGCAACTGGCTTTGTTCAATCAGGCGCTGGGGCAACACAAACGTGTGTTGGCCCAGCGCCAACACCAGGTGCAGCGCCAGCAAGGGGCTGTGCTGGCCACATGGGCACTCTTGGGTGCTGTTGCGTTGGCGCTGGCCGCCGGGGGGGGGCGGCCCCCGCGCCCCCGCCCCGCGCCCGGACCCCCCAGCCCCGCCAAACGCCCCAAGGGCGGCCAAAAAAGGGGGGGCACCCCCTAAACCGGGGCGTAAAACCCCGGGGTGGAGGCC
>JANNMQ010000538.1:0-1697 GCA_031398045.1 Rubrivivax sp. | reverse complement strand
CCCGCCAATGCCGCCCAACTGGCGCAGCGTGTGCATGCGGTCGCGGCGCCCGGTGAGAATCTTGTGCGGGTAGGTCTGGTGGCCAACGTCCCACACCAGCCGGTCGTGCGGTGTGTTGAACACGTAATGCAGCGCCACCGTAAGTTCCACCGTGCCCAGGTTGCTGCCCAGGTGGCCGCCGGTTTCGCTAACGGTGTTCAGCACAAACTGGCGCAGTTCGCCGGCCAGGCTGCGCAATTCCGGCCGTGACAGGCGCCGCAGGTCAGCCGGGCTGTTGATATTTTTCAGCAAGTGTTTGCTCATGCGGGACTCATCATCAGTGTTCGCGCTCCACCACCTTGTCGGCCAGCGTGGCCAGCAGCGCGGCCTGCGCCCGCAGGCCCGACCGAGCCAGCGCAGCATGGGCCTGAAGACACAGGTCGTCTGCATGCTGGCGGGCCGCCTGCAGACCCAGCGCGGTGACGTAAGTCGGTTTGTTATGTTCCTGGTCCTTACCGGCCGTTTTGCCCAGCGTTTCCGAGGCCTGGGTGACGTCCAGGATGTCGTCGACGACCTGAAATGCCAGCCCCAGTGCGGCGCCATAGTCGGCCAGGCCTTGCCACTGCGCAGGGCTGGTGGTGCCACAGGCCGCGCCCATCAGCACGCTGGCGCGCAGCAATGCGCCAGTCTTGCGTTCATGCATGTTGCGCAGTGCCGCCTCTTCCAGCGGTTGACCGATGCTGGCCAGGTCTATGGCCTGGCCGCCGGCCATGCCGGCGTGGCCCGCAGCGCGCGCCAACAAAGACACCAGCCGCGCCTGCAGCGTCGCAGGCACGCCGTTGTCGGGCGTCAGCACCTCAAAGGCCAGGGCCTGCATGGCATCGCCGGCCAGCATCGCCTGCGCCTGGCCGTAGCGCACATGCACCGTGGGTTTGCCCCGACGAAGCACGTCGTTGTCCATGCAAGGCATGTCGTCATGGACCAGCGAGTAGGCGTGTATCAGTTCAACCGCCACTGCGGCGCGCAGCGCGGCTTGGGGTTCGCCGCCCACGGCTTCACTGGCAGCCAGCACCAACAAGGGTCGTAGCCGCTTGCCACCATCCAGCACGCCGTAGCGCATCGCCTGGCCCAGCCCGGCGGGCGCGTCCGCCGGCACCCAACGTTCCAGCGCTGATTCAACCAGCTGCAGTTGCTGCTGCGCCCAGTCGTCAAAAAGTGGCGCCATCAGACACCACCCCAGGTTTTAAGCTGTCCGTCATCCAGTACCTTGACCTGGTCTTCCACACTTTGCAGGCGCTGACGGCAAAAGCCCAGCAGATCGGCGCCGCGACGGTAGGCGGCCAGCAGTTGGTCCAGAGGCATTTGGCCACCTTCCATCTGCTGCACCAGCGCATCCAACTCTGACAGCGCCTTTTCGTAGCTCTCGGGCTCGGGCGTTGCGGCTGTGGGTGCGGGTGCGGGTGCGGGCGTGTTCGCGGTGCGTGCCATCTCAGGAAGCGAAAAAGGATCGACGATTCTAGACAGTGCAGGGTGGACACCCGAGCCCGGCCCGCTCCAAAAGAGGGCCGTGTTTTCCTCAGCTTGCTGCACATGGCGCCAGACCACCCTGCCGCAAACACACGCTGGCGCCATGGGCCGCCCGTGAATCCAGACAAGGGCCGGCACCAAACCTACCCCGGCTAGAATCAGATCACGAAAGCTGCAAAAGCCCACCAGGG
>JANNMQ010000480.1:0-4868 GCA_031398045.1 Rubrivivax sp. | reverse complement strand
TTGAATGTGAGCGCCGCAGACATCTCGCGCCAGTTGCGCGCCGTGCAGCAAGAAGCACCCGGTGGACGCACCGACGTCGGCGGCATCGAACAAAGTGTGCGTACCTTGGCCACGGTGGCCAGCGCAGCCGAGCTGGGGCGGCTGGAATTGAGCCTGCCCGGTGGGCGCAGCCTGCGGCTGGACCAGGTGGCCCGCGTCAGTGACACCGTGGCCGAACAACGCAGCGGTGCGCTGCTGAACGGCAAGCCTGTGGTGGGCTTTGAGATCGTGCGCTCACGCGGCGCTGGTGAAACCGACGTGGCCGACGGTGTACGGGCGGCTCTCAGCAAGCTGAAAGCTGCGCACCCTGACGTCACGGTCACCGAAGCCTTCAATTTTGTCGACCCGGTGATTGAAAATTACCACGGCAGCATGATCCTGTTGCTGGAAGGCGCCGCGCTGGCGGTGTTGGTGGTGTGGCTGTTTCTGCGCGACTGGCGCGCCACATTGGTGGCGGCCACCGCGCTGCCGCTGTCCATCATTCCGGCCTTTGCAGCCATGCACTATGTGTTTGGCTTCACGCTGAACACGGTCACGCTGCTCAGCATGAGCCTGGTGGTGGGCATCCTGGTGGACGATGCCATCGTCGAGATCGAAAACATCATGCGCCACCTGCGCATGGGCAAAACGCCATACCAGGCGGCGATGGAAGCGGCAGACGAAATTGGCCTGGCGGTGATTGCCACCACCTTCACGCTGATTGCGGTGTTTTTGCCCACCGCCTTCATGGCCGGCGTACCGGGCAAGTTTTTTGTGCAGTTTGGATGGACAGCGGCCATTGCGGTTTTTTTCTCGCTCGTGGTGGCACGCATGCTGACGCCGATGATGGCCGCCTACGTGCTGCGCCCGCCGCGCAAAGCGCACCATGAACCCGGCTGGTTGACACGTTATCTGGGCTGGGCCCGCTGGTGCTTGAAGCACCGCGTGCTTACGTTGCTGTTCGCGGCCGTGTTTTTTGTCGGCTCCTTCATGTTGGTGCCTTACCTGGCCACAGGTTTCATCCCGCCCGACGACTTGAGCCAAACCCAGGTCACGGTCACCGTGCCGCCCGGCAGCAGCTACGCACAGACCTTGGCCGCGGCTGAACAGGCGCGCAACATCGTGCAGAAAAACAGCCACGTCAAGCTGGTCTACACCGCGGTGGGTGCAGGCAACACCGGGGCTGACACCTTTTCGCCAGGAGCCGGCTTGTCCGACGCCACGCGCGCCACGCTGACCATCAACATGACACCGCGTGGCGACCGCCCCGGACTGTCCAAACAAACGATCGAAGGACAGCTGCGCGATGCGCTGCAGGCCCTGCCTGGTGCGCGTGTGAAGGTGGGTTTTGGTGCCAGCGCCGAAAAGTACGTGCTGGCACTGTCGGGTGACGACGGTGCGGTGTTGACGGCCCACGCGGCGCTGGTGGAGCGCGAAATCCGGGGCATCCCCGGCCTGGGCGCCGTGACATCGAGCTCCAGCTTGGTGCGCCCCGAACTCATTGTGCGACCCGACCCTGCGCGTGCGGCTGACCGCGGCGTGACGGCGGCGGCCATCGCCGACACCCTGCGCATCGCCACCGCGGGCGACTACGACCAGGGCCTGGCCAAGTTCAACCTCAGCCAGCGCCAGGTGCCCATCGTGGTGCGTTTGCCGGCCGCTGCGAGGGCCGACCTGGCACTCATCGAACAGCTGCCCGTGCCAGGCAAAAACGGCCCCGTGATGCTGGGCACCGTGGCCACGGTGACCCTAGGCAGCGGCCCCGCCGCCATCGACCGCTACAACCGGCGGCGCAACGTGAACCTGGAAGTGGAGCTCAACCAGATCCCGCTGGGCAGCGTGAAAGCGGCGGTGGAGGCCTTGCCCAGCCTGCAAAGCCTGCCGCCTGGTGTGATGCAGACGGAACTGGGTGATGCCGAAGTGATGGGTGAACTGTTTGCCAGCTTCGGACTGGCCATGTTGACCGGCGTTTTGTGCATCTACATCGTGCTGGTGTTGTTGTTCAAAGACTTTGTGCAGCCGGTCACCATCCTGGGTGCGCTGGTGCTGTCGATACCGGGCGCGTTTCTGGCGCTGTTTGTCACTGGCACGGCGCTGTCCATGCCCAGCATGATCGGCCTCATCATGCTGATGGGCATCGCCACCAAAAACAGCATCCTGCTGGTGGACTATGTGGTGATGGCCCGCCGTGAGCACGGGCTGGGGCGCTGGGAAGCGGTGCTGGACGCGTGCCACAAACGCGCCCGCCCCATCGTCATGACCACCATCGCCATGGCTGCGGGCATGTTGCCCATCGCGCTGGGCCTGGGCACCGACCCCAGTTTCCGTGCACCCATGGCCATCGTGGTTATTGGTGGGCTCATAACCTCCACCTTCCTCAGCTTGTTGGTGATTCCGGTGCTCTTTACCTACGTGGACGACTTCATCAACTTCAGTGCGCGCCTGGTGCGCCGGCGCGCGCCAGCAGGGCAGGCACCGGCATGAACGGCCAGCGCTACAACCGCCGGCGGTGGCTGGGTTGGTGCCTGGCAGCCAGCGTGGGTGTGTCTTCGAAGGTTGCGGCCCAGGGTGACCTGCCCCGTGCCACGCCCCGCGGCAGCGCGCAGACCCTGGCCGCGCAGAACGCCGTGGAATGGGACTGGCACGACCCGGCGCGTGACCGTGTGGTGCCCGTGCGCCTGTACATGCCCGAAGGGAAGGAATTTGCTGCGGCGGCCGAGTTTGCGCAGTCTGCGAAGACGGCACAGACTGCACAGACCGCACAGCCTGCGCCGGTGCCGCTCGTGGTGTTTTCGCACGGCATCGGCGGTTCTCGCCGGGGCTACAGCTGGCTGGGCCGCCACTTTGCCCAACAGGGTGTGGCCAGCCTGCACCTGCAGCATGTGGGCAGCGACCGGCAGCTGTGGTCGGGCAGCATTTTCGGCCTCGTGGACCGCTTGCAGTCGGCCGCGCAGGAAGCTGAAGCCCTGGCGCGGGTGCAAGACCTGCGCTTTGCGCTCGACACGCTGCTGGCCAGCCCGCTGGCGGCGCGCATCGACGCGCAGCGCATTGTCGCGGCCGGACACAGCTATGGCGCCAACACCGCCTTGCTGGCTGGCGGGGCGCGTGTGCAGCGCGCGGGCGCACCCATGCCCGCACTGGCCGATGCACGTCTGTGTGCGGCCATCGTCATTTCAGCGCCACCGTTTTACGGCCTTGGCAACCCGGCTGACATCGTGGGTGCGGTGCAGATTCCCACGCTGCACATCACTGCCACCGAAGACATCATCCGCATTCCTGGTTATTTCAGTGGTTTTGAAGACCGACTGGCGCTGTTTGAAGCCACCGGCAGTGCGCGCAAATGCCTGGCGGTTTTTGAAGGCGGCAGCCACAGCATGTTCACCGACCGCCAAGGCACCGGTGGCGTGGCACTGAACCCTCGAGTCAAATCGGCCACGCAAGAACTGGCCAGCGCTTTTCTGCGTGCGGTGTTTGAAGGCGATGGCGCCGACATGGCCGCCTGGCCGCAGCGCCACCGCGACATCCTGGCGCGTTTCAGCAGCACGTGGCGCGGGGCCTGAACGGCCCCCGCGAAGAAAAGCGCGCTGTCAGGCCGCTTAGACGGCCTCTTCGACCTTTGCGACTTTTGCGACTTTTGCGACCTCTGCGGTCTTGACTGCACTGGTTGCCATGGCGGGCACTGCTTCAGGCTGACGGCGTGCCGGGCTGAAGGTGGGCAGCTGCTGGCTGCTGCGGTCTGCTGTATCCACCCGTAGCAAGTCCTGTTCAAGGGCATGCAAGCCATCGTGCCATGCCGGTTTGCGGGATACGGTCACAACGGCTTCAATCATCACGGCCAAAAGAACAACACAAAAAGCGGCAAGTGCAACCAGGTAAACAATGGACAAAGGAATCTCCGCTGGAAACGCGAGGTGAGGGAACAGACGAGGGCACCCTATCCAAAAGCAGTGTTTGGATCAGGCTTGAGTCCTCATCGGCTCGGTCTAACGCGCGCTTGAGCAGTTTTTGTCTGTCATTTTTCGCTCAAGTTGTAAGCTGGCCGGCGAGCGTCGTCTTGCGGCCTTCAGCCCTGTTTAACCACCGCATAACGCAGCAGTGTCTGCTCGCGTGCGGCGGCGTGGTCCACCACCGGCAGGGGGTAGTTTTTGCCCAGTTCCACGCCCGCTGCAGCCAGGTCTACCGGCCGCGCGGTCCAAGGGGCGTGCAACACGTCGTTGGGCAGACCGGCCAGTTGCGGCAGGTAACGCCTGATGAAACGGCCCTCGGCGTCGAAGCGCTGACTCTGGCTGACCGGGTTAAAGATGCGGAAGTAGGGCTGCGCGTCGCAACCCGATGACGCTGCCCATTGCCAGCCGCCGTTGTTGGCGGCGAGGTCAAAGTCGTTCAGGTGCAGCGCAAAGTAGGCCTCGCCGCGCTTCCAGTCCAGGCCCAGGTCTTTGGTGAGAAAACTCGCCACCACCATGCGCAGGCGGTTGTGCATGTAGCCGGTCTGGTTGATCTGTGCCATCGCTGCGTCCACCAGCGGGTAGCCGGTGCGGCCTTCACACCAGGCTGCGAACAGCGCGTCAGCGGCCTTGCCATGCACCCATTTGATGGCGTCGTAGGCGGGCTTGAAGGCCCTGTTCACCACATGCGGGTGGTGGTGCAGGACCTGGTGGTAAAAGTCGCGCCAGATCAGTTCGGACAGCCACACCTCGGCGCCTCGGCTGCCGGCCACCATGCGGTCATGCGCGGCACGCGCCAGCTGGCGGATGCTGACGGTGCCAAAACGCAGATGGGTGCTCAGGTAGCTGGGGCCCTTGACGGCAGGGTGGTCGCGCGTCTGCGCATAGTGGTCGATGCGGTGCAAA
>JANNMQ010000458.1:0-2698 GCA_031398045.1 Rubrivivax sp. | reverse complement strand
CCGTAGAGCTTCTGGTCGATGCGGTTGGTGGCCCAGATGCCGGCAAAGTAGTCGGCCTCGGGCACGTCGGGCGTGGCGGTCAGCAGCTTGTCCAGCGGCGCCAATGCACCGAGCGCTGCAAATTCCGGCAGCCACGTGTTGCCCATCTGCGCGATGTCGGGTGTGGCGTCGCCGGCAAAAGCGGTCAGCAGCTTTTCGTGCGCCGCGCTCCAGGGCAGTTGTTCCACCTTCACCGGGATGTCGGGCCGTTCACGCAAGAAGCCGACCAGCAATTCGTTCACCACCTCGCCTTCGCGGCCCATGGCCCACAGGCGCAAGGGGCCACCGCTGCGTGGTGAACAGGCCGGCAAGCCCAGCGCGGCCACCGCGCTCGCAGCCGCGCCCACACCCGCACGCACCAACCAACCGCGGCGGCGGCTGCAAGAAGGGGTGGAGGGTTGCTGCATGCAAGCCTGCATCAGCCCAGCCAGCCGCCGCGAAAACCCGCGCGCTGCAGGCCGCGCTGCAACCAGGCCTGGCCACGCATGCGCGACCACACGGCACCGTCGCGGTGGTTGGCCAGCATCAGCAGCAGCGGGCCCACTTCGATGCCCAGGAAGTCGCTGTCCACCCAGCCCACACCGGGCACCACACGCCCGTGTGTGAGCTTGGCGTCGGTGTAGGTGAAGCTGGGGTTGAAAGCGTAGAAACCGTAGCGGCCATAGATGTGCTGGCCGTAGCGGCTGTGCATGACCTGCATCGCCGGGGCCACAATCTCGGGCGCAAAGGGCAGCGATGACCCAGCACCATAAGGCGCAATGGTGCCGTCGTCGTGGGCGGCCGGGCCGCCCATGCCACGCCCGGCATAACTGGCGAACTGGCGCGTGCGGCCGCCAAAGTTGCGCTTGATGTCGGCCGGCCCGTCGCAGGCCGTGATGCCCCACACATCGTGCCCATACCCGGCCCAACCCTCGGGGTTGGCAATGGCATAGGCCTGCTGCGCATAGGTGGCGCGCCGGCTGTTCTCAAAATAGTCCAGTCCCTTGTTGCGCATGTAGTTGTCGGTCAGGCCGCGAAAGTCAACCCAGGCATGGGTGAACTGGTGCCCGAACAAGGGCGGGAAAGCCAGGTGCGTTTGCCCAAAAGTGTCGCCCCAGCTGCGGTCGTAGGTGCTGGTCCACGCACCCCAGGCCTGCGCATCCACCGGGTGTGTGGGCGAACCCAGCGCCAGCAGATAGACCAGCATCGATTCGTTGTAGCCCTTCCAGTCATTGGCGATGTGGCCCTTCTCGGGATGCCAGCCGTGGCCGATGGATGGTGGCCGCACCTGCGACCAAGGCCATTCCACGCGTGCATACAACTCGTCGGCCAGGCGGCGCAGTTCAACTTCCTGTGCATCGACACCATCAAAAAAAGCGCGAGCATGCAAGACGCCTGCTAACAACAAAGCGGTGTCCACTGTCGACAGCTCGGTGCGGCCAAACCGGTGCCCGGTCTGCATGTCCAGGAAGTGGTAGAAAAACCCCTTGTAGCCTGTCACACCGCGGGCCTGCGGGCCTTGTGGCGCGCCGTGAAAAAAGCGCAGCGTGACCAGGCAGCGCTGCAGCGCGGCTTCACGTGTCACCCAGCCCCGGCTGACACCCACCGTGTAGGCGCTGAGGCCAAAACCCACCGCCGCCACGCTGGCAAACGATGGCGTGGGCCAGCGGTCGGGTACCAGGCCGTTGGTGGGGTTGGTGGTGTCCCAGAAGTAGTCAAAACTGCGTCGCTCCAGGTCGGCCAGCAGCGCGGCGCTGTTGGCAGCAGCGGGCATTGGCCCTGGCTGGGCCAGGCCTGTCTGAACCAGGCCCGGTGTGCAGCCGGCCAGCAGGCCCGCTGCGGCCAGGCCGCCGCCGGCCAGGATCAGCTTGCGGCGTTGGATGTCGAATGGTGTGCTCACGCGCGGTCAGGCCAGTCATCAGGCCAGTGACAGGCCCCTGTGGCGCAGACGAAGCCGCTCACACCAGGGTCCGGCTGGCACGCTGCAAACAAGTTGCGTCCATGGTGGAAACCGGGGTGCACGGCACCCCGGCCCCGTGCGGTCATTCAGAACTTGTAGCCCAGCACCAACCGGTAGGTGCGGGTGTCGCCGCGGATGCTGTTCGGCTTGCCCAGGTTGGGGTTGTCGCCGCCCAGCGCGTTCTGCGGGTTGCCGGGGCCACCCACCCAGTCGTCGAAGCCGCCATAGTTGGTCTTGTCAAACAGGTTCAACACATCGGCGCGCAGGCTGATGGACTGCCCGAGGATGGCAAACGACTTGCTCAGGCTGACGTCCACTTGCGTGAAGTCCGGCGCTTCGCCGCGGGTGGAAACGCACTTGTCAAAACCGGCCGAACAATTCGTCAGACGCCGCGGCAGGCCGCTATCCCAGGTCAGCTTGCCGGCCAGAGTCAGGCCCCAGGGCAACAGGGTGTCGGACATGCCAGCGGCTACCAGACGGTGTTCGGCCACCAGAATGCTGGAATTCCAGCCGCGCACACCCGGGCGGCCGTAGGTCCAGTCGAAGATCTCGTTGTTCCACTCCTTGTGCGTGGTCTTGGCGTCGCTGTAGGTATAGGCCACGCTGGTCGCCCAGCCCGAGCTGCGGGTGTAGGGCTTTTCCAGCTTGGCCAACACCGCGTCGGTGCGGGTTTGGCCCACGAAGTCGCCCAGGATCAGCGTGCCAAAACCATTCGGCCCG
>JANNMQ010000450.1:0-3789 GCA_031398045.1 Rubrivivax sp. | reverse complement strand
CGACCAACGGCGCACCCTGGCGCTGGCACTGGCCACCCCCAGCCTGCTGTTCACGCCGCCACGCGACGCCTTGCATTCGCCGCTGCTGCGGGGGCGCTGGATCGGCGACGAGCCCAGTTGGTGCCACGGCGGCTTCTGGGGTTCACTGGCGGCGTACTTTCCTGCCAGCGACGTGAGCATGGCCCTGAGCTTCAACCAGGCCAGGGCTGGCGAGTCCACGTTGGGGATACCGGGTGATCCCGCAGGCCCCAGCCTGGCGGACCGGCTGGCGCGACTGGCGCAGTCGGCTGTCAGGAATTAAGGAGTCTGGAGCCCGCTCACTGGCCATCAGCGACGCGAAGAGAGCAAGTTTCTGTACGCTCCAGGTGTACCGGACTCGCACGGGGGCGATAGCTCCTGCTGCATCCGCTGGAGCTGGCGCCTGGATCGAATGCGAAGGTTCGTGCCGCCCGCGATGCGCCAAGGATCTTCAGAACCCACCGAACGACCGCTGCCTCACGGTTCGACAGGTCATTGCCGACCCATTGGGCTCATTCGACAATCGCAAAAGCGACCTTTCGCGACGATGCCCACTTCAGTGCGCATGACTGCCCGCCGTCGTCGCCGCATCAGAGGCCCCTGGCCAGGCCATCGCTTCCGGCGTCATCTCAAACTAGGCTCGGCCTGCCAGATCGAGGTAGCGCTGCTTCTGCGACGGGTAGTACTCGTCGAACTTTCGGAACGGCAGACCTTCGCGGAAGTGGACCAGCAGGTCCAAATAGAACTCCCAGCCGGGGCCGAAGTCGCCGGCCATCTTTCGATCGGCAAGGTGGTGTACGAACGTCAAGGTGGTGGTGTTTCCAGACTGTTCGAGCGTGATCTCGTACGAGAAAGAGAACGAGCCATCGGTCGTGATCGCAAGATGCCGCGGCTCTTCGCAGCGGTCGACTGTAGCGGTCGATTCAGGAGCTCCTTCTTCCTGGATCATCGTGTAGGCGATTTGCTGGCCCGGTCCAGGACGATCGACCCAGCGCCAGGGGCCGAACCAGCGAGCCGTGCTTTGCGGATCCGTCAAGCTCGCCCAGACGTCCTCGATCGGTGCGCGAAACTGGCGCCTGATGACCAGGTCATTGCCGTCGAGTCGGCCCGTGGGCGGGGGCTGCATCATGCTGACTCCTTCCGTTTTCGGTCAGTGTTCGTGTCCAGCGAGGCCCGCTTGCGCTTTGCGCGGGTGCGATACACCTCGGTCTCGAGCGCCATGAATCGGCGAGTCCAGTCCCCGCGCTCGTCGCCAAGAGCGCCGAGTTCGATTAGGAAGTCCCGCAGGTCCCCAAGGGGGCCTACGTCCAGCCGATAGACACGTTCCCGTCCAATCGCCTCATCCCGCAACAAGCCCGCCTCGCGCAATAGGCGCAGATGACGGCTGATGGCAGGTCGGCTCACAGAGAACGCGTCAGCGACCGCACCGGCGGGCAGAGGCTCGCGGCAAACCATGCGGAGGATCTCCCTGCGAATGGGGTCGACGAGAGCCTGAGCGATGCGATCCATGGCGGATAGCGTAACAACATCGTTACGCAATTGTCAAACCCCTCCAACATGCGCTTGTCTTGAAGTAGTTCGTCGTCAGCGACCGCCACGCGAGCTGTTCTCCGGCCAGTTGCGTCAGCCAGCGCGCTCGGACCGCGTGAGACTGATCGCGATGCTCAGTGCTCATGCATTGCGATGCCTTACTCCGAATGTCCCCTTTGAGGCAACAGGCGGTTCGACTGCTTGTGTTTAGGTTTGTTCGACACCTGCCCGTGCACCGCCACAGTGCTGCGCGTTGCACAGACCTCAGGGCGGGTGTTGGACAAACCTAAACATTTGCAGACAGGTAAAGCAGTCAACCGAGCCTTGCTCAAATCAGGACGCCGACGATTGACTGCCAGATGGCGCGTGCGCGCGCGACTCTTCGATCATGGCCGTAGCTTCTGCGGACAACAGCGCCAACGCCTTTCCGAAGATCCGGTAGTCCTCTTCGCTCAGACAACTGCTCAGGCGCGCTTGCCGGGCCTGTGAGCCCACGATGCCCTGGCGCAGCACGTCCAAGCCAGCGGTTGAAACGGACAGCCGTTGACGCCGGCGGTCGGCCTGGTCGCTGTCCATCGCGATCAAGCCCTTGTCCACCAGCTCGTAGCTGGCACGGCTGACCTGGCTGTGATCCAGCCGCGTGGCTGCGGCCACCTGGCCCGATGTGCTGGGCCCCAACCGGTTCAGCATCACCAGCACCCGCCACTGGCGGCTGGACAGCCCCAGCTCCTGGCTGACCGAGCCTTCCACCACGCGCGCCAGCAACTGCGACAGCACGGAGATGCGGAAGGTGATCAATTCCTCCGGTTCGTGGCGGCGCAGCGCGGCGGCGCTTGCCAAAGCAACCTTTTACTTGTCATAGCAATACTTGCTGTAGCACATAAATAGTCCTGTGCTCCGGTCCGCGACGACACACCTTCACGGAGACTCCCATGCATTCTGCGCTGAGCCGTTTCTTGTTGGCGGCGGCCATTCTTCTTTCGTGGGCCCAGCCGGCACGGGCCCAGAGCTACCCCAGCAAGCCTGTGACATTGGTGGTGACACAAGGCACCGGCTCTGGCAGCGATGTCATGGCCCGCCTGCTGGCGGGTTACTTGGGCCCGCGGCTCGGTCAGACCGTGGTGGTTGAGAACCGGGCGGGCGCCTCCGGCATCCTGGGTCACCAGTCGGTGTCGCGTGCGGCGCCAGATGGCTATACGCTGCTGTTCACATCCACCGCGGGGCTGTTCGTGGTGCCAGTGATGAACCCCAACGCCCACTACAGCCTGGCCGACTACACGCCCGTGGCGCCCGTGATGCGCGCACCGTTCGCCGTGCTGGTGGCCAACACACCCACGGCACCCAAAACCCTGGCTGAGCTGCTGGCGGCAGTGCGGGCCAAGCCGCAGAGCTTTGCTTCCGCGGGGGTGGGTACCATGACCCACCTGGGAACCGAGCTGGTGCTGCGCAAGGCTGGCGTTCAGGCGACGCACGTGCCCTACAAGGGCAGCGGCGCCGCGCTCACCGACCTGATGGGCGGCCAGGTACTCTTCGCGACCGACTCGCTGACAGCCGCCATGACCATATCAAGAGCGGGAAGTTGCGGGCCCTGGCCACCACCGACAGCAACCGCGAAGGATCCCTGCCCAACGTGCCGACGCTGGCCGAGACAGGCGTGCCTGGCGTTCAGATAGCGGCCATTGGCGGGCTCTTTGCGCCCAAGGGCACAGCCAAGGATGTGGTCGACCGCCTCGCGGCCGCGATGGCCAAGGTGCTGGCCAACCCCGAGGTCGCACAGCGTTTCGCTGCCGTGGAAACCGACCCGCTGCAGGCGAGCATCCCTGCCTTCAATGAACTTCTGCGCAAGGAGGCCGATGTCTGGAGCCCGCTGGTGCGCCAGCTGGGCTTGAAGCAGGAATGAGGGCGGAACAAGCACTGTCGGTTGCGCAGTTGCAGCCGAAGGCCACCGGCCCGCTGCAAGGCATTCGGGTTGTCGACTTGTCGCGCCTGGTCGCCGGCAACATGCTGACGCTTCAACTGGCCGACTTCGGCGCCGACGTCATCAAGGTCGAGGCTGCGGGGTCGGGCGACACGCTGCGCGAATGGCGCGAGGCCCATGCCGACTACCCCGACGGCTTCGACGGCTGGTGGCGTACCTATGCCCGCAATAAGCGCAGCCTGGCCCTGGACCTGCGCAACGCAGAGGCGGTGGGCTGGCTGCGTCGCCTCATCGGCACCGCCCAGGTGCTGGTTGAGAGTTTC
>JANNMQ010000446.1:0-8447 GCA_031398045.1 Rubrivivax sp. | reverse complement strand
TGCTCGATCTTCATATTGCGCGCAGTGTTGGCGCAGTAGTCCAGGTCGCACTCGGGATCCTGGTTGAAGATGTTGATCGTGGGCGGCGACACCTGATGGTGCAGCGCCAGCACCGTGAACAACGATTCAATGCCACCCGCGCCGCCCAACAGATGGCCGGTCATCGACTTGGTGGAATTGACCACCAGCGAATGGGCGTGGCCGCCAAACGCCAGCTTGATGGCGTTGGTTTCGTTCAGATCACCCAGCGGCGTGCTGGTGCCGTGCGCGTTCAGGTAATGCACCTGGTCGGCGTTGATGCCGGCATTGCGCAGCGCTGCCTTCATCGACCGCTTGGGGCCGTCCACGTTGGGCGCGGTCATGTGAAAGGCATCGGCGCCCATGCCAAAGCCGGCCAGTTCAGCGTAGATCTTCGCACCGCGCTTCTTCGCGTATTCGAACTCTTCCAGCACCAGCACGCCTGAACCTTCACCCAGCACAAACCCGTCGCGGTCCCGGTCCCAAGGACGCGACGCTGTGGCGGGGTCTTCATTGCGGGTGGACAAGGCACGGGCTGCTGCAAAGCCGCCCACGCCCAGCGGCGACACGGTGGCTTCAGCACCCCCGGCCACCATCACGTCGGCATCGCCGTATTCGATCAAGCGCCCGGCTTCACCAATGCAGTGCAGGCCCGTGGTGCAGGCCGTGACGATGGCCAAGTTGGGGCCCGTAAAGCCGAAGCGGATGGATACATGCCCCGAGATCATGTTGATGATGGAGGCGGGCACAAAAAACGGCGATATGCGGCGCGGGCCGCGTGCGCGGTACTCGCCGTCAGTCTGCTCGATCATGGGCAAACCGCCGATGCCCGAGCCCACCATGACACCGATGCGCTCGGCCTGCTCTTCATTCAATGCGTCGCCCACGGGCAAGCCGGCATCCTGCACGGCTTGTATCGAGGCCGCCATGCCGTAGTGGATGAAGGTGTCCATGTGCCGGGCTTCTTTGGCCGGCATGTAGGCCTCAACGTCGAAGCCCTTCACTTCACCTGCAAAGTTGCAGGCAAAACCCGAAGCGTCAAAGCGGGTGATAGGGGCAATGCCACTTTGGCCTGCCAGCAGGTTTGCCCAGCCATCGGCCACGGTGTTGCCCACAGGGCTGACCAGCCCCAGGCCAGTGACCACCACACGACGTCGAGACATCGACGCTCAGGCCTTCTGGTGGTTGACGGCGTAGTCGATGGCCAACTGCACAGTTGTGATCTTCTCGGCTTCTTCGTCGGGAATCTCGATGCCAAATTCATCTTCAAGCGCCATCACCAATTCAACGGTGTCGAGCGAGTCGGCCCCGAGGTCGGCGACAAAGGCCTTCTCGTTGCTGACTTCGCCCTCGGCAACACCGAGTTGTTCGGCAATGATCTTTTTAACTCGCGCTTCAATATCGCTCATGACTCCTCCTGGAGTGGGATCGGAAAAACAGCCCGTGATTCTACCGGCCGGGCTGGCACCGGATGCTCTGGATACCCTGGGATGGCTTAGACCATGTACATGCCGCCGTTGACGTGCAGTTCGGTACCGGTGATGTAGGCCGCTTGTGGGCTGGCCAAAAAAGTCACCGCATGCGCCACTTCTTCAGCGGCGCCCAGGCGGCCCAATGGGATGCTGGCCAGCAGCGCGGTCTTCACCGCTTCGGGTATGCCTTCGGTCATGTCGGTGGCAATGAAACCGGGCGCCACGCAGTTCACCGTGATGTTGCGTGCACCCAGTTCACGGGCCAATGAACGCGTCAAGCCCGCCACGCCGGCCTTGGCCGCCGCGTAGTTGGCCTGCCCCGCATTGCCACTGGCGCCCACCACGGATGTGATGTTGATGATGCGTCCATAGCGCTGGCGCATCATCGGTTTGGTGGCGGCGCGGCAGGCACGGAACACGGCCTTCAGGTTGGTGTCGAGCACGGCATCCCAGTCGTCGTCTTTCATGCGCATCGACAGCGTGTCGCGTGTGATGCCGGCGTTGTTCACCAGCACGTGCAGACCGCCCAGTTCTTTAACGATGCGGTCCACCGTGGCGTCCAGCGCGGCCGCGTCTGTGACGTTCAAGACCCATCCCAGGCCGCCGTGCGACGACAGCGACTGGGCAATCGTTGCCGCTCCCGCGCCGGTGGTGGCGGTTCCCACCACCCTGAAGCCAGCTTCGGCCAGCGCAAGGGCAATGGCACGGCCGATGCCGCGCGACGCACCGGTCACCAGCGCCACCTGCGCAGGCGCAGGTGGCGCACTGGCTGAAGCCGCTGCAGTGCTCAGCGTCGTGCCCTCGCTCATGCCAGCAGTCCTTGGGCTTGTTGCAGGCTGGCGGGGTCCAGCACCGTGGTGCTGACCAGTTCAGGGTCGATGCGCTTGACCAGGCCAGCCAGCACCTTGCCAGGGCCACACTCGAACACGTGGCCCAGGCCGCGTGCTTTCAGCGCCTGGGTCAGCTCTACCCAGCGCACCGGCCCGTAGGCCTGGCGAACCAACGCGTCGCGGATGTCGTCAGGCCGGCTCTGCACCACCACATCGATGTTGTTGATCAAGGGAATGGTCGGCATTGCGAAGGACACCGAAGCCAGCCGTTCCCGCAAGGCATCCGCTGCCGGCTTCATCAGCGACGAATGAAAAGGCGCTGATACCGGCAACAGCAGCGCCCGCTTGGCACCCAGGGCCTTGAGCTTGTCGCAAGCCAGGTCGACACCGGCCTTGCTGCCGGCGATGACTGTTTGTTTGGGGTCGTTGAAGTTGGCAGGTTCCACCACTTCACCCGAAGCAGCGGCCACTTCGGTGCAGGCCTGACGCACCAGCGCAGCGTCCAGGCCCAGGATGGCGGCCATGGCACCCACACCCACTGGCACGGCTTGCTGCATGGCCTTGGCGCGAAAACGAACCAGCGGCAGCGCATCGGCCAACGTCAGTGCGCCCGCAGCCACCAGCGCTGTGTATTCACCCAATGAATGCCCCGCCACGGCCGCCGGCAGGCTGCCGCCTTCGGCCAACCAGGCGCGGTAGCAGGCCAGGGCTGCCGTCAACATGACGGGCTGCGTGTTGGTGGTGAGGTCCAAGGCTTCTTTTGGGCCTTCTTGAATAAGCTTGCCGATGTCTTCGCCCAAAGCTTGCGCAGCCTCGGCCAGCGTGTGCAGCACTGCGGGGTGGTCGCCCCATGCAGTCAGCATGCCCACGGATTGCGAGCCCTGGCCAGGAAAGACAAATGCAAAAGGAAGGCTCATGGCGCCGGCATCAGGTTCAGGTCAAAAATCCAGCAACACAGCACCCCAGGTGAAGCCGCCTCCCACCCCTTCGAGCATCACTGTGTGTCCGGGTTTCACGCGGCCATCCCGCACCGCCACGTCCAGCGCCAGGGGCACCGACGCGGCCGATGTGTTGCCGTGTTCATGCACGGTGGCCACCAGCTTGCTCAGCGGCAACTTCAGTTTGCGCGCCGTGCTGTGCATGATGCGGATATTGGCCTGGTGCGGTATCAGCCAGTCCAGCTGGTCCTCGGTGCGCCCGGCTTGTTCCAGCACGGCGCGGGCCGAACTTTCCAGCACACCGACAGCCAGCTTGAACACCGCCGGCCCATCCATCTTCAGCAAGGGGTCGCCCAACACCTGGCCGCCCGACACCGTGCCCGGTACACACAAAATGCCCACGTGGCGGCCATCGGCGTGCAAGTCGCTGGCCAGGATGCCGGGCTCGGCGCTGGCTTCCAGCACCACAGCGCCAGCGCCGTCGCCAAACAGCACACAGGTGCTGCGATCGTTGAAATCAAGGATGCGCGAAAACACCTCGGCGCCCACCACCAGCGCACAGCGGGCATTGCCGGCGCGTATCAGCGCGTCGGCCACGCTGAGCGCATAAACAAACCCGGAACATACGGCCTGTAGGTCAAAGGCCATGCAGCCGGCAACGCCCAGCTTGTGCTGCAAGATGCAGGCGGTGGACGGGAACACCATGTCGGGCGTGGACGTGGCCACGATGATGAGATCCAGCTCGTCAGCGCGCCTGCCCGCGGCATGCAGCGCTGCACGTGATGCGTCCAGGGCCAGATCGCTGCTGGTGACGCCCGCTGCTGCGAAGTGGCGCGCCTGAATGCCAGTGCGTTCAACGATCCAGTTGTCGCTGGTTTCGATGCCGCGCTGGGCCAACATCTGCACCATGTCGGCATTGCTCAAACGTTGCGGCGGCAGGTGGCTGCCCGTGCCGGTGATGCGTGCGTACCGGCGGGCAGAAGGCGAAGAATTCATGCGGCTTGTGTGGTGGCTGCCCCGGCACTGGGGGTCCTGCTGTCGGCAACGGCCTGCAGCGCAGGACCGATGCGGTCGTGCACTCGGTCCAGCAGCCGGTTGCGCGCTGCATCATAAGCGCGCGCCAGCGCCTGCTCAAAAGCGTAAGCGTCGGCCGAGCCATGGCTTTTGAAAACCAGGCCTCGCAAGCCCAACAAGGCCGCGCCGTTGTAGCCCCTGGGGTCGACACGGCGTTTCAAGCGGTTGAGTACCGGCAAAGCCACCAGCGCAGCCAGTTTCGACAGCGGGCCGCGGGTGAACTCTTGTTTGATCATTTCAGACAGCATCGAAGCCAGGCCTTCGCTGGTCTTCAGCAACACGTTGCCTACAAAGCCGTCGCAAACGACCACGTCGACGGTGCCTTTGTAGATGTCATTGCCTTCAACATTGCCCTTGAAATTGATCTGCCCCGCCAGCCCGGCGGCGCGCAGCACCTCGCCAGCGCGCTTGATCACTTCGCTGCCCTTGATGGCTTCTTCGCCGATGTTCAACAAGCCCACGGTCGGCTCGGGTTTGCCTTCCACGGCGGCCACCAGCGAACTGCCCATCACGGCAAACTGCAGCAGGTGTTCTGGTGTGCAGTCGACATTCGCGCCCAGGTCCAGCACCGTGGTGTAGCCACCTGCGCGGTTGGGCATGACGGCCGCAATGGCTGGCCTGTCGACACCTTCCAGCGTCTTCAGCAAGAAGCGCGAAACCGCCATCAAAGCGCCCGTGTTGCCGGCAGAAACGCAGGCATGGGCGGGATGCTCGGCACCTTCTTGCAACTGCTTGATGGCGACCCGCATAGATGAATCGCGTTTGCGGCGCAACGCATATTCGATGGAATCGTCCATCGTGATCACTTCGGTGGCCACCACGTGGTGACAACGCAACCAACTGCGCGTGGGCGCCAAAGCGGCTTCAGTACCCACCAGCACGAGCTCGGCATCGGCATGTTTGGCCAGGAAGGCCCGGCACGCCGGGAGTATGGCCACTGGGCCGTGGTCGCCACCCATGCAGTCGACGGCCAGACGCGTCAGCTGCAAAGCGTTCAGCGAGGAGTCAACAGCCACGGTTGTCAATCAATTCACAGCGCGGCGACCCAGGGGCGCTGCACCACGCAAATCAACAACGAGATCAGGCGTCGGCCTTGGTCTTCAGTACCTTGCGGCCGCGGTAAAAGCCGGTGGGGCTGATGTGATGTCGCAAATGCACCTCGCCCGTCGTGGATTCCACAGCCGTGCCGGGGGCGGCCACCGCGTTGTGCGAACGGTGCATACCGCGCTTGGAAGGTGACTTTTTGTTCTGTTGAACGGCCATGGAATTCTCCTGAGGGGGTGGTGCAGCTGACCGTTGGTCACAAACCTGGGGCCACCCTTACCACCGGTGCGCATCACAACTGGGGTCGGGCGGCAAGGGCAATAGCAGCAAGGGCAATAGCAGCAAGGGCAATAGCAGCAAGGACAAGAGCAGCAAGGACAAGAGCAGCAAGGGCAACTAGTCCCTAAGGCTTGGCTTCCAAGGCCTTGGCAAAGCCCGAAAGTATAACACCCGCGGTCAGCTGCCTGGTTTGCCAAAGGACAAGCTTCACAAGTCGTTGCGCTTGTGCTTGAGCGCTGCCAACGCAGCAAACGGATGTGGCTCTTCCAGTTCCGGCGGTGTGGCCGTTGCGGCCAACGCGTCCGGCAGCAGCGGCTGCGGGCACAGACCTTCGTGGCGTGGCACGATGGGCAAGGCCAGTATCAGCTCGTCCTCCACCAAAGTCTGCAAGTCCAGTGCTGCCGGCAGGCACAGCACGTCGTCGTCAGTTTCCTCATCCAAGCGCGCCGCCAGTTCTTCGCCGTCCACAAACCGAAGCTGTCGTTCAATGTCCAGGCGGTGTGCCAAGGGCAACAAACACCGCTGGCATTGCAACGGCACCACGGCCTGCGCACCCAGCCGCACCCAGAGCTGTGTTTCGCCACCCGCAAGGGCACGGGTCGAGCCCTGAAGATTCCAGCTGACATTGCCGTCGGCAGCAGCAACAAAGCTCTCGGCCAAACGCGGCAGCGCCACCAGGGGCCAGCTGCCGTTCAGGGCCACACCTTCCCGACACAAAGGTTCCAGGCGCAAAGCGCGCGGGTTGGGATGTTTATCTCGCATCGATTCAGCGCTTTAGGGCAAGGGCAAGGGCAAGAGCAAGAGCACCCGACCACCGCGACACCACCGCGGCCCGCTGGTCCAAGGCACCCGCGCGGCTGGTGCTGCGCTTCCGGGCGGTGGGCGCAAAGGCCATGACCGGCAAGAACTGGTCGGCAAACAAGCCCCAGCACATGTGCAGGCGTTGGCGTGCGCCGCAGCGCAGCAGCGCCATTTCGATGGCGGCAGAGCCCAAACCCAAGCAGCCAACCAAAGTCCACATAACTGCAGTGTAGGGCGCGGCATACCGACCGTACCCCCGACCGTACCCCGACCGCGCCAGGCCACACCACGCCACACCACGCATGGCAGCGCTTGCACAATGTGCAGCATGAACCATCCCGCAAAACCTGCACCACCCCTGCCGACGCCTGCTTTGATTTTGGCGTCCACCTCGCGTTATCGGCGCGAGTTGCTGCAGCGTCTGCGCCTGCCGTTTGAAGTGGTGGCCCCAGAGACCGACGAAAGCGCGTTGCCTGGTGAAGCGCCGGCGGCATTGGCACTGCGTTTGGCGCTGGCCAAAGCGCAGGCGGTGGCGCGGCTGCATCCACATGCGGTGGTGATTGGCTCCGACCAAGTGGCCGATCTGGATGGCCAGGCGCTGGGCAAACCCGGCCACCATGAACGGGCCGTGGCGCAGCTGCGCTTGCTCAGCGGACAACAGGCCACGTTTCAAACGGCCGTGGCCGTGGTGCGGGCAGACATCGACTTTGCCCAAGTTGAACTGGCTTCTGTGCTGGTCGGCTTCCGGCACCTGGACGAAGCCGAGATCGAAAAGTACCTGCGGCTGGACCAGCCCTACGACTGCGCTGGCAGCGCCAAGTGCGAAACCCTGGGTATCGCACTGCTGACGCACATTCACAGCGACGACCCGACGGCTTTGGTGGGCCTGCCGTTGATACGCACCTGCGCCCTGCTGCGTGCCGCAGGGCTGAACCCGGTGCTGTCATGACAGCGCCCGCTGGGGCCACCAATCCCCTGGCCACAACCGCAAAGTCCGGCACGGGACGGCTGGTTTTGGTGCCCAACACGCTGGACCTGGGCAGCGATGCGGTGCCGCTGGCCGATGTGCTGCCCCATGCCGTGATCACCCGGGCAGCGGCGCTGTTGCATTGGGTGGTGGAAGACGCCCGCAGCGCACGGGCTTTCCTCAAACGTGTGCAAACGGTGCTGCCTTTGTGTGCGCCGCTGCAAGAACTGCATATCCAGGAATTGCCACGCGCCCGCAAAGGCAGCGGCGAAACGGTGCCCCCTGCGCAATGGGCCGCGCTGCTGGCACCCCTGCACACGGGCCTGGACGTGGGCCTGCTGTCTGAAGCGGGCCTGCCCGCAGTGGCCGACCCTGGCGCTGAACTGGTGGCCAACGCCCACGCGGCGGGGCTGGCGGTAGAGGTGCTGGCGGGGCCCAGTTCACTGCTGATGGCCTTGGCGGCCAGCGGTTTAAACGGCCAGAGCTTTGCCTTTTTGGGTTACCTGCCGCAGGACAGCAGCAGCAGGGCCAGCCGCATCAAGGAGTCTGAAGCCTGGTCGCGCAAATACCAACAGACGCAGATCTGCATAGAAACACCCTACCGCAACGCCGCGTTACTGGCCGCGCTGCTGCAGACCTTGTTACCCAGCACGCGTTTGAGCCTGAGCATCGGACTGACTCTGAAAGATGCGCAAACGCGCACTGAAACCATTGCACGGTGGCGCGCGTTGGCGCCCGGGCTGGGCTTGCAACTGCCCAACAAAACACCGGCCGTCTTCAGTTGGCTGGCAGCCTGACGGCCCCGGCGAATCGTCAACCCCCGAGCAACGAGCCGACTTTTTTCTTCGACTTGATGTGGGGCGCCAGGCTTTGCGACGAGCCTGCGGCACCCGGGCCGGGCGCTTGAGCGACCGTCTTCACGCTGCGTTCCCAGGCGGCACCGTCGGCGCTGGCGCTGGGTTCATAAGGGCGGTCAAAAAACGGGTCGCGCGGCACTGCCCGGTATGTCGGCCGTGGGGTGGAA
>JANNMQ010000796.1:0-2528 GCA_031398045.1 Rubrivivax sp. | reverse complement strand
CCCAGGCGGCAGGCATGCCGCCTTTCTGAAACCTTCGGCAGGCATGCCGCCTTTCTGAAACCTTCGGCAGGCATGCCGCCGTTTTAGGCAGGCGTCAACCCGCTGTCCGTTCGGGCTGAGCCCAAACAGGTGTGTTGTTGCAGCCCGGTCCGAACATACCCACTTCTTCAGCCAAAGGCCCCCATGAGCGACAACCACGACAACACCACCGCCGCCCTGATGGAACGCATCCTGTACGAGGTCAAGCGCGTGGTCGTCGGCCAAGACCGCTTTCTGGAACGGGTGCTGGTGGCCCTGCTCTCTCAAGGCCACTTGCTGGTGGAAGGCGTGCCGGGCCTGGCCAAGACGCTGACCGTCAAGACCCTGGCGCGCACCACACGCGGCACTTTCAAGCGCATCCAGTTCACGCCCGACCTGGTGCCGGCCGACCTGATTGGCACCCGCATCTACAACCCCAAGAGCGGCGAATTTGGCACCAGCCTGGGGCCGGTGTTTGCCAACCTGCTGCTGGCCGATGAAATCAACCGCGCACCGGCCAAGGTGCAAAGCGCGCTGCTGGAAGTGATGCAAGAACGCCAGGTGACGATTGCTGGCGAAACGCACAAGGTGCCAGAACCCTTTGTGGTGATGGCGACGCAAAACCCGATAGAAACCGAAGGCACTTATCCGTTGCCCGAAGCGCAGGTGGACCGCTTCATGATGAAGGTGCTGGTGGACTACCCCAGCGAAGAAGAAGAATTTGTCATCGCCCAGCGGGTCACCGGTGAGCCGGCCCTGGTGGGTGCCATCACCGACATGCACCAGCTGGCCGCGCTGCAGCGCGAATGCCGCGCCGTGTATTGCGACCCCTCGCTGATGCAGTACGCGGTGCGTCTGGTGGCCGCCACCCGCAACCCGGCCAAGGTGGGCCTGGCCGAGCTGGTGCCCTGCATCACCTACGGTGCCAGCCCACGCGCCACCATCGGCTTGATTGAAGGCGCCAAGGCGCTGGCCATGCTGCGCGGCCGGCGCTATGCCTTGCCCGAAGACCTGGTGGACCTGGTGCCTGATGTACTGCGCCACCGCGTGGTGTTGAGCTACGAAGCCTTGGCCGACAACCTGACACCCGACGCCATCGTGCAGCGCTTGCTGGCCGCTGTGCCCAAGCCCGACCAGCCACTGCATACCAGCGCGGCCGAAGCTGCCACCGCAGGCAACCGTGCCTGAAGTGAAGCCATCGGCTGCAACCACGGCCTTGGCCGGTGGTTTGAAAACGCCGGCCAGCCCTACGGCAGAGGCCAGTGACCAACTGCTGCGCCGGCTGGAATGGAAAGTCATCCGGCGCCTGGACGGCCTGTTGCAAGGCGACTACCGCACGCTGTGGCGCGGCGCCGGCATCGACCTGGCCGACCTGCGCGAATACCAGCACCACGACGACGTGCGCCACATCGACTGGAACGTCACCGCCCGCCTGCAGACGCCCTACGTGCGCCAGTTTCTGGAAGACCGCGACCTGACCGCCTGGTTTGTGCTGGACGTGTCGGGCAGCGTGGATTTTGGCTCGGGCGATGTCACCAAACTGGCGGTGGCCACGGGCCTGGTGGCCACACTGGCGCGTGTGCTGACGCGCCACGGCAACCGGGTGGGCGCTGTGCTGTACGGCCACCAGGTCGAGCATGTGCTGCCGCCGCGCGCCAGCCGGCTGCATGTGCTGGAACTGCTGCAGCGGCTGCGGGCACCGCGCTCGCGGGTGCTGCCCACCCCAAACTCCAAAGCCGCGACAACCCCGGCCGGCACGTCACTGGCTGCCATGCTGCAGGCCGCCAGCGGCGTCATCAACCGCCGTTCACTTGTTTTTGTGGTGTCCGACTTCATCAGCCAGCCCGGCTGGCAGCAGCCGCTGGCGCGCTTGGCGCAGCGGCATGAAGTGGTGGCGGTGCGTCTGTGGGATGCGCTGGAAATGGCTTTGCCCGACGACGCCGGCCTGGGCTTGGTGACGGTGCAAGACGCCGAAACGGGTGAACAGCTGTTCATCAATGCCGGCGACCCTGCGTTTCGAGAGCGTTACGCCCAACACGCGCAGGAACAGGAACAGGCGGTGCTGGAAGGCTTGATGGCCAGCGGCGCCGATGTGCTGGAACTGGCCACCGACGACGACCTTCTGCAGGCGCTGATGCGTTTTGCTGACTTGCGGCGCCAGCGCGCAAGGCTGAAACTGCCGCTGCGGTTTCCGGCCCAACTGTTGCGCGCTGCGCCTTCTCACACGGCTGTGCCCACGGCTGCACCCGCTGCTGCACTCATCACCCCGCCACCCCCAGAAAGGGCAAGCGCATGAGCTTCATCTGGCCCCACCTGTTGTGGTTGTTGTTGCTGCTACCGCTGTTGGTGCTGCTGTACCGGTGGCTCTTGGCGCGCAAGCGAAAAAGCACCGTGCGCCTGGCCAGCCTGGCGGTGGCCAAGCTGGCGCTGGGCAACGGCCCCGGCTGGCGCCGGCACGTGCCGCCGCTGTTGATGCTGGCCGCGCTGGGCGCGATGCTGCTGGCGGTGGC
>JANNMQ010000271.1:0-6125 GCA_031398045.1 Rubrivivax sp. | reverse complement strand
GTGAATTTCTGGCCCGCGCGGCCGTGGAGAAGCCGGGCTCATTCGCCAGCGTGGCCCTGGTCAGCGCCACCGGTTTGCGCGGCGGGCAGCGCGGCCATGGTGCGCCCGGCAGCACCAGGTCCGTGCCAGGGCTGCTGGCTGCCTTGCGCGGCCCCGGGCAACGATGGGGTGGTGCGTTGTTTCGCGGCCTCACACGGCCCGCGGTGGTGCGTTTTTTCTTGCGCAAAACTTGGGGTGCACCGGGCATCGATGAAGCCATGTTTGCCTACGCCGTGCAAACAGCGCGGCAACCCGGCGCCGAATATGCACCCCTGCACTTTTTGTCGGCCGGCCTGTTCAGCGCCGATGTGCTGCGGCTGTATGAATCGCTGTTGATGCCGGTGTGGTTGTGCCACGGCGTGCGCGGCGACTTTACCGATTACAAGGGCAAGCAGCCGTTTGAACAGCGGCCGAACTGGCACTTCGATGTCTTCCAGACTGGCGCCCTGCCCCACTTTGAAGTGCCCGATGAATTTCACACCGCCTACGACCACTTTCTGGCCCGAGCAGCACCATGAACCGATCCACTGCCTTGAACCTCGCAGCCGATTCGGGTGCCACCAACACGTCGCCTGAACACAAGCGCTTTCGCAGTTTGCTGGACAAGATCGAAAAGGCGCGGCTGCGTCTGCAGCAGTGGCAACAGCAGCTGCCACTGTTTGCGCAAGCCCACCAGGCCCGGGTTGAACCCGAACGGCAGCGTCTGCTGGCGCTGCGCCGAGCCTGGGCCTTTGATTTGGAGAAGCTGCTGCTGGGCGGGCGCTGGAACAAAAACGAACAAAAGACCTTGTCGCGGCTGCTGCTGGATACCTGCGGTGCTTTGCTGGAAACCGGGGAGGAGATGGATGCAGAACTGAAAGCGCTGTACGACCGCCACGCCGAAACCGACTTCGACACCGAAGCCCAGGAACGCCTGGACGCCATGAAACAGATGCTGGAACATGTGGGCGACCTGGACCTGGGCGACAAGCCGGCCGCTTCAGCCGAAGAACTGATGCAGCGCGCCCACGAACAGATGGCGCAGCGTGTGGCACAAGAACGCGAACAAATGGGCGGGCCCGGGCCCGAACATGGACCCCCTCATGGCCAGCCCCGTGACCCGGGCCGGCGGCCCAGCAAAGCGCAAGCTGCAGCGCAAAAGCGCGCCGATGAAGATGCGCGCCAGGCCACACAAACCGTGCGCGAGGTCTACCGCAAGCTGGCCGCCGCCTTGCACCCCGACCGCATTGAAGCCGGCGCCAGCGCCGACGAACGCGCCGAACGCACACAGCTGATGCAGCGTGCCAACGCCGCTTACGAATCGGCTGACCTGCTGGCGCTGCTGACACTGCAGCTGCAGATTGAGCAGGTGAACGCCGCGCAGGCGCGTGAAATGGCAGCTTCGCAGGTGCGGCATTTCAACAAGGTGCTCGCCGAGCAGTTGCGTGAAATCGAACGCGAGATTGAAGGCCGCCAGCATGCTTTTGAAGCCAGCTATGGCTTGATGACCGATGAGCGCATCAACCCGTTGCAACTGGGGCGCCTGTTGAAAGACGAGTTGCGTGACATTGAAGGTGCTGTCTGGCAAGTGACCCGTGAACGCCAGATGTTGGGCGGTGAAGCCGTGCAGGCCAAGCGCTACATCAAACAGCTGCGCATGGAGCACCGCCTGGACGACGAGATGGACGACCTGTTTTTCTGAGCTTGCTGTTTGGTTCACACCGGTTGGTTCACACCAGCAGCACAGCAGATGCACACCAGCTGCAAACCCGCGGCAAACCGGCACAAACCTACCCAAGGGCGGGTGCCATCGAACCCTAGAATTCCCATTGGCACAGAAGCGGTGTGGACCGTTTGCCATCAACCACCAAAAAAAGGATTGGCCCGTGTCCCAGGCCCTGCCACCGTCAGCGCACCGAGCGCTGCAGCTGTACACGCTGATGCGCCGCATCCGCACTTTTGAAGATGCCGCCGAACAAGCCAGCTTGGGCGGCGTGGCCGCCTGGGGCCTGGCCGCATCAGACAAGCCGGCCCTGGTGCGCGGGCCTTTGCACCTGTCCACCGGGCAGGAGGCCGTGGCCGCCGGTGTGTGCCTGAATCTGCAACGCGAAGACCTGCTCACGTCCACCCACCGCGGCCACGGCCACACGCTGGCCAAGGGCGCCGACAGCACACGCATGATGTGTGAACTGTTTGGCCGCGCCACCGGCACCAACAAGGGCAAAGGCGGCTCGATGCACATCGCCGATTTCTCGGTGGGTATGCTGGGCGCCAACGGCGTGGTGGCAGCCGGCATACCCATTGCCACGGGCGCGGCACACGCGCTGAAACTGCGCGGCCTGCCACACATCGTGGCCTGCTTTTTTGGCGACGGCGCGGCCAACCGCGGGCCATTTCTGGAAGGCTTGAACTGGGCCCAGGTGTACCAACTGCCGGTGCTGTTTGTGTGCGAAGACAACCGCATCTCGGCCACCACACCCACCGCGCCGATGACGGCCGGCGAGGGTGTGTCCGCGCGTGCACAGTCTTTGGGCCTGCCCGCGCTGCGCGTGGACGGCAACGACGCCGAAGCGGTGGACGCCGCCGCAGCGGAATTGGCAGCCCGGGTGCGCAGCGGTGGCGGGCCGCGGCTGCTGCATGCCGTCACCTACCGCATCAAGGGGCACGTGTCGGTCGACCCCGGCAGCTACCGCAAGCCTGAAGAAGTGGCCGCAGCGCTGGCCCGTGAACCGCTGGTGCTGATGCGGCAGCGCCTGCTGCAGCATGGGCACAGCGTACAGACCGTGGACGGCATCGATGCCGCAGCCCAAGCCGAAATCGACGAAGCCGTGCGCGTGGCCACGGCCGCGCTCTGGCCCGACGTGGGCGCCGCCTACGAAGACATCATGGACACCGGCGCCGGGGTCTGGCGATGAGCAGCGCACCAGCCGTCAAGGCCCCTCAAACCGACACCGACACCCGTACCGTGCACACACTCACCTACGCCCAGGCCGGCGCGCTGGCGCTGCAGCAGACGATGGAGGCCGACCCGCGCGTGGTGGCGCTGGGCGAAGACCTGGGCCGCGGTGGTGTGTTTGGCCAGTACCGCGGGCTGCAGCAGCAGTTCGGGCCCGACCGCATCATCGACACGCCCATTTCAGAGGCCAACATCATGGGCGCTGCGGTGGGCATGGCACTGGCAGGGTTGCGCCCGGTGGTGGAGATGCGGGTGATCGACTTTGCACTGTGCGCGATGGACGAAATCGTCAACCAGGCGGCCAAGAACCGCTACATGTTTGGCGGCCAGGGGCGTGTGCCGCTGGTGGCACGCCTGCCCATTGGCATCTGGTCGGCTTCAGCGGCGCAGCATTCACAGTCACTGGAAGCCTGGTTTGCACATCTGCCCGGGTTGGTGGTGGCCACGCCGGCTACGCCGCAAGACAACTTTTCGCTGCTGAAGGCCGCCATGGCCAGCGGCGACCCAGTGATCTACATGGAACACAAAGAGCTGTGGGGCGAAAGTGCAGAAGTAGACACCGCCCTGCAGGTGCCGCTGGGCAAAGCCGCGACGCTGAACCGTGGCAACGACCTGACGCTCGTTACCTGGTCGCGCGGCGTGGGCCCCAGCCTGAAAGCCTTGCAAACGCCAGAACTGAACGGCGTGGGTGTAGACCTGATCGACCTGCGCACGCTGTGGCCTTGGGACCAGGCCTTGGTGCATGCCTCAGCCGCACGCACAGGCCGGCTGCTGGTGGTGCATGAAGCGGTGCAAGTGGCCGGTTTTGGCGCCGAGGTGGCGGCCAGCACGGCCGAGGCCACCGGCTGCCGCGTGGCACGGCTGGGTGCACCGCGCATCCCGGTGGGTTATGCCGATGTGCTGGAACAAGAGTCGCGCCTGTCGCCGCAGAAAATTGCTCGCGCTGCCCGCGCACTGCTCGACCGGCGGTAGCGTTAAGCCGCTCATTTGTCGACACCGCAAGCAGCCATCATCCACCCTTGTACCGATCCAGAGCTCAACCGATCCCCTTCCCTCCCCTTTCTTTTGCCCCTGACTGGAGACAACACCATGACCCAACCCCTGTCCCTGCGCCGCCGCCAACTGGTGCAAGCCACCGCTTCAGCTGGTGCGCTGGCCGCCATCGGCGCCCCCGTGTTTGCGCAAAACGCACCACTGGTGTTCAAGTGGGCCAACAACATCCCCATCACCCACCCCAGCAACATCCGCGTGCGCGAGATGGCTGAGGCCGTGAAGGCCGCCAGCAACGGCAAAGTGGACATCCAGATCTTCCCGAACAACCAGCTCGGTGGCGACACCGACATGCTGAGCCAGGTGCGCTCGGGCGCGATCGACATCTTTCCGCTGTCGGGCCTGATCCTGCAAACGCTGGTGCCGCTGGCCGGCATCAACGGCTTGGCCTTTGCGTTCCCTGACTACCCCACGGTGTGGAAAGCGATGGACGGCGACTTGGGCACTTTCATCCGCGAAGCCATCGCCAAAACCGGGCTGCACAGCTTCGACCGCATCCTGGACAACGGCTTTCGCAACATCACCAGCAGCACCAAACCCATCAACACCGCGGCCGACCTGCAGGGCTTCAAGATCCGGGTGCCGGTCAGCCCGCTGTGGACCAGCATGTTCAAAGCCTTTGGCGCCGCGCCCACCGGCATCAACTTCAGTGAGGTGTACTCCGCACTGCAGACCAAGGTGGTGGAAGGTCAGGAAAACCCGCTCGCCATCATCGAGATTGCCAAGCTGTACGAAGTGCAGAAGTACGTGTCGATGACCGGCCACATGTGGGACGGCCAGTGGATCTTGGCCAACGGCAAGCGCTGGTCGGCCACCCCTGACGATGTGAAACAGCTTTTGAACAAACACGTGAACGAGGCCGTGATGAAGCAGCGCGACGACATCCGCCGCCTGAACAACGGCCTGGAAGCACAACTGAAGGCCAAGGGCATGATCTTGAACACCCCCGACACCAAGAGCTTCCGCGACGCTTTGGCCAAGGCCGGCTTCTATGCCGAATGGCGCACCAAGTTTGGCAACGAAGCGATGGCCAAGCTTGAGAAGTACTCGGGCAAGCTGGGCTGATGTCGGCCCCGGCTGGCGCCACTCCGCCCCTGCAGTCCTTCGACGCCACTGCCACGCAAGTGGTGGCAGCGCGCCTGATGCGCCCGCTGGAGGCGCTGGCGGCGCTGCTGCTCACCGTCATCATCACGCTGCTGTTGGTGGGGGTGGCGGCGCGTTATGTGTTTGCGCTGCCTGTGATCTGGGTGGACGAAGTGGTGTCGCTGTCGTTCCTGTGGCTGGCCATGCTGGGTGCGGTGATTGCGATGCACCGCAACGAACACCTGCGCCTGACGGTGGTGGTTGAAAAGCTGCCCGCATCGGTACGCGGTTATGTGCAGGCTTTTGCGTTGTGTACCGTGGCCACCACCTTGCTGGCGCTGGCCGGGCCAGCGCTGGAATACACCAAAGACGAATGGGCCATCCGCACGCCGGAGCTGAACCTGCCCAACGCCTGGCGCGTGTCGGCCATCGCCTTTGGTGTGCTGGCCATGCTGTTTTTGTTGTTGACCTTTGCCTGGCGCACGCTGGCGCTGAAACAGCTGCTGGCGGCCGCTGCTGCGATGGCTGCTGTGGCGGCCGCTTTCTGGGCCGGTTCGGCCAGTCTGCAAACCCTGGGCAACATCAACCTGGTGATTTTTCTGGTGGGCGGCGTCACGCTCAGCCTGCTGGCCGGTGTGCCCATCGCTTTCTGTTTTGGCCTGGCCACGCTGGCCTATCTGGGGTTTGCCACCACGGTGCCGCTGACGGTGGTCATCAGCCGCATGGATGAAGGCATGTCCAGCATCATCCTGGTGTCGGTGCCCATCTTCGTGATGCTGGGCTGCGTGCTGGACAGCACGGGCATGGGCAAGGCCATCGTTGACGTGCTGGCCGCCTTGTTGGGGCACATCCGCGCCGGCATGTCGTATGTGCTGCTGGGATCGCTGTTCATCGTCTCGGGCATCTCGGGCAGCAAGGTGTCGGACATGGCCACGGTGGCACCTGCCCTCTTCCCCGAGATGAAGCGCCGCGGCCACAAGCCCAAGGAAATGATTGCGCTGTTGGCCACCGGCGCGGC
>JANNMQ010000268.1:0-6304 GCA_031398045.1 Rubrivivax sp. | reverse complement strand
GTGTATTCGTTGAAGCAGAAACATTCCAGCTTGTTGAAGTGCGGGCTGGCCTGCTTGGGTGCGTAGCTGGGGATGGCTTGCGCGGCCATGGTGCGGTTCTGGATGTTCTTGAATTCGTACATCACCGTGGCCATTTCGCCGGGGTGCACCTGCAGCGAGCGCTGCGCGGGCTTGAAGTCCCAAGGCCCGCGGGCATTGGCATCAAATTCCACCGTGATGGTGCGGCTCAAGTCCACTTGGGTGTTCGAGCCGTCTTTGCGCCCCGACCAGGTGCCATTGGCCACCCGCTGCTCAGACAGGCTGAGCACGTTGATGCCCAGCGCGTTGCAGATGGCCTTGTACATGGGCACCAGCGCGTAGCCAAAACCAAACATCAACGACACCACCACCAGCAGCTTGACCACCATGCGGCGGTTGTCGGCCAGCAACCCGACCACACCCACGGGTGAGTTGCGGCCACTGGGTGGGGTGCCGGGTGGAATGGGTGTTGGCATGGTTGGCGACAACGTCTGGTCAGGTCGCCAGCCAGGCGATCTTGGTCACAAAACCGAGCGCAAAGACCACGGCCACCGACGCCAGGATCAGCGCCAGCCGCAGGTTGGCTTTGCGTTGTTCGGGGCTCTGGGGCATGGTGCTGCGCTGCGCGGCCGGCGTGGTTGGGGTGCGGTCAGCCGATGACACGGGTGGCCGTCACATCCAGTTTGGGCGGGGTTTCGAAGGTATGGAAAGGTGCAGGTGAAGGCACTTCCCATTCCAGGCCCTCAGCGCCTTCCCAAGGTTTTTGCGGCGCCTTTTCGCCGATGCCACGCATCATGGGCACAACAACAAACACGAAGAAGTAAACCTGCATCAGACCAAAACCGAAAGCGCCAATGGACGCAAGCATGTTGAAGTCAGCAAACTGCATCGGGTAGTCGGCATAACGGCGCGGCATGCCGGCCAAGCCCAGGAAGTGCATCGGGAAGAAGGTGACGTTGAAGAAGATCAGCGACAGCCAGAAGTGGATCTTGCCGCGCGTTTCGTTGTACATCACGCCTGTCCATTTCGGGCCCCAGTAGTAGACACCGGCAAACAGCGCAAACAACGAACCGGCCACCAACACGTAATGGAAGTGCGCTACCACGTAGTAGGTGTCCTGCAGCTGGATGTCGATCGGCGCCATGGCCAGAATCAGGCCCGTGAAGCCGCCCATGGTGAACACGAACAAAAAGCCCACAGCCCACAGCATGGGCGTCTCAAAGGTCATCGAACCGCGCCACATGGTGGCTATCCAGTTGAACACCTTCACGCCCGTGGGCACCGCAATCAACATCGTGGCGTACATGAAAAACAGCTGCCCCGTCACCGGCATGCCGGTGGTGTACATGTGGTGTGCCCAGACGATGAACGACAGGATGGCGATGGAGGCGGTGGCGTACACCATCGAGGTGTAGCCAAACAACCGTTTACGGGCGAAGGCGGGGATGATGGCGCTGACGATGCCAAACGCCGGCAAGATCATGATGTAGACCTCGGGGTGGCCGAAGAACCAGAAGATGTGTTGGTACATCACCGGGTCGCCACCACCGGCCGGGGTGAAGAAGCTGGTACCGAAATGGCGGTCGGTCAAAGTCATGGTGATGGCACCGGCCAGCACCGGCATCACCGCAATCAGCAGGTAGGCGGTGATCAGCCAGGTCCAGGCAAACAGTGGCATCTTCATCAGCGTCATGCCCGGTGCGCGCATGTTCAAAATAGTGACGATGATGTTGATGCTGCCCATGATGGAGCTGGCGCCCATGATGTGCATGGCAAAGATACCGGCGTCCATGCTGGGGCCCATCTGCAGCGTCAGCGGCGCGTAGAGTGTCCAGCCCGCAGCGGGTGCACCACCGGGCATGAAAAACGAACCGGCCAACATCGCGGCAGCGGGAATCAGCAGCCAGAAGCTGAGGTTGTTCATGCGCGCAAAGGCCATGTCAGCCGCGCCAATCTGCAGCGGAATCATCCAGTTAGCAAAACCCACAAACGCCGGCATGATGGCGCCGAACACCATGATCAGCCCGTGCATGGTGGTCAGCTGGTTGAACAGCTCGGGGTTGACGAACTGCAGCCCGGGCTGGAACAGCTCAGCTCGGATGCCCAGCGCCAGCACACCACCAATCATCAGCATCGTGAAGCTGAAGAGCAGGTACATCGTGCCGATGTCCTTGTGGTTGGTGGCAAACAGCCAGCGCTGCCACCCATGCGGCGCGTGATGCTCGTGGTCATGGCCGTGGTCGGCCGCGTGGCCGGCACCGTGGGGAAGGACTGCACTCATGGGTGACTCCTGGAACTCAGATTCGGGTAATTTGGCGGGTTCGGCGGGCTGGGCTGTGACGGCTGGTGCCGCGCTTTCAGCCGGCCGGGCCGATGTCAACGCGGCGGACCTGGGCTGCGCTGCCTGCACCCGCTTCTATTTGCGACGGCTTGCGCAACTCGATGCGATCCGCCGCCACACCGGCCTTGGTCAACGCGTCGCGAACGGCGAAGGCGCGCTGCTTGGCCAGTTCCGCGTTCTGCGCGGCACCGCCGGTGGAGTCGACAAAACCGGACAGCGCAACCTTGGCAGTCGGGTTGTTTTTCAGATAGGTGACGGCTTCAGCCAGCACGGTCTGGGCGGTACCGTCCAGTGCAGCCTTGCCACTGGCAAATAACACGGAAAGTGGCAGACCCCCAGCAGGTGCAGCTGCAGCGGGAACAGCAGCAGTGGCTGCAGGCGCTGCGGCACCGCCGGCAGCAAACGCATATTGCACTGGCTGGCCTGCGCGAGCGGCGCTTATCTCGGAGGGCTGCACATACTTGCCCGTCTGGTTGCTCCAGGCGTTTTTGGTGTAGCTGATGACGGCTGCCAACTCGGTGTCTGACAGCTGCTTCCAGGCCGGCATGGCGCCGTTGTTGGCTCCGTTGAGCAGGATGTTGACCTGAGCGGCTGGGTTGCCCAGCACAACGGCACTGCCGTCGAGCGCCTTGATCGGGCCCGCCCCCTTGCCATCAGCCTTGTGGCACGCTGCGCAGTTGGCGTTGTAGATCTTCTCGCCGCGGGCCACCAGGTCTTCCAGCTTCCAGACCTTGTTGGGGTCGTCGGCCGCGGCAGCCATGGCTTTTTTCTTGCCATCCACCCAGGTCGTGTACTCGGCCTGGCTGACGACCTTCACATGGATGGGCATGTAGGCGTGCTCTTTGCCACACAGTTCCACACACTGGCCGTAATAGTCGCCTGTTTTTTCAGCACGGAACCAGGTGTCGCGCACAAAACCTGGGATCGCATCTTGTTTCACGCCCAGCGACGGCACCATCCAGGCATGGATCACGTCATTGGCGGTGGTGATGATGCGCACTTTTTTGTCCACCGGCACCACAACGGCGTTGTCTACCTTCAAAAGGTAGTTGTCGCCGGCGGGTGCGCCGTTGTTGCTCATGGTCCGGTGCGCCACGTCCAGCGTGGCCAGGAAGTTGATGCCCTCGCCTTCACCTTTGAGGTAGTCGTAACCCCACTTCCACTGGTAGCCCGTGACCTTGATGGTCAGGTCGGCATTGCTGGTGTCTTTCATGGCCACCACAGTGCGCGTGGCCGCAGCACCCATCAGGATGACGATGACAAAGGGCACGATGGTCCAGGCAATTTCGACGGACACGCTTTCATGGAAGCTGGCCGACTTGTGACCCAGGGACTTGCGATGCTTCAAGATGGAATAGAACATGACGCCAAACACGGCGACAAAAATCACCAGGCACACAATGAGCATGCCGTTGTGCAGCAGCACCTGCTGTTCGCCGATCTTGGTCACTGGTGGGTGCAAGTCCAGCTGACGGACCGACGGGCCTCCGGGCAAGTCATTCACCGCCAGCGCGGCGGCGCTGAGGCTGCTTGCACCCAGTACCGTCAGCGCCTGAGCGGCCCGCTGCAGCAAGGACTTCAGGGGGGCCAGATCCAGCTGCCCAGGGGAGGTGTGCTTCATCGTGTTCACTTCTGTGGATACATTCATTCGGTCTGGCTACTCGCTGCGAACCGGTGTCGCAGCGCCTGGCGCAATTCTTGTGCAAAGGCTGCCCGCAACTCGGGGCGCAAAAAACGCCCCACATGCAAGGTCTGGCCGCGGAATGACAGCTTGACCAGCGACCCTTGGCCGCCCACCGGTTCAACCGTCACACGGTCGGCCACCCAGTCGGTCAGCTGCACCTGGCTGCCATAGTGCTGTTCAACCTGAAGAGACTGGCCCACCAGCGTGAGCTGCTCGCGGTCGGTAGCGTGGCGAGCAAACACCAGCAATGCACCACCCAGAGCAAACAATTCCACACCCGCAAAAAACAGTACCCAAGGTGCCCCCAGGACAAGGAAAAACCCCCCGATGACCAGCGACACCAGGCACAACGATAGATAAACGGTGCCCAGATGCCGGGGGCTCAGCGAGCAGTTGCGACGCAAAAGCCATCGCACGGCAGCGGGGCGGCCGGGCAGGCCCAGTTCCAGCAACTGCCGACCGAAGGGGGCTGCGGCCATGTTCGGCATTGGCCAATTGAGCGAAGCGGTGACGGTAGGCATGGATCGGGTAGGCGCTCTTGAACTTCAATGCTTCGCTACTTATATACCAATGAGGCTTTTTTGACGGCTTCCCATGCAGTAACCCTGCGCTTCGCAGCCCGGTCTGCATGTTGGGCAAACACGGCGTTGGGCCATCAATCCAGCAGCCCAGAATTCTAGCCCAGCGTCACGCAGTGTCAGCGCCAGGGTTTCGGTCTGCGAGCCATGCTCCTCAGGTCCTCCAAAGCCACGTGGGTCGTTGCGGCCACGGCCGCGCGGGGCTGCGCCTTGAAGGCGTGGCCGTAGATGATTTCAAAGGTCAAAGACACACGCCCGCCGGCATCGGCGGTCTGTAACCACAACTGCTGCAGCAACTGGTGCCAACGCGGCGTGCGCAGCCCCGGGGCACGCGCCGGGTGCGCGTTGCCACCCAACTGCCGCAATTCATCCAGGCCTGCTTGCGCAGAGGACCATGTCAGGGTCAGCTGCTCCTGGTCCATCACCGGGTCGGCAAATCCGGCTGCAAGCAGCATGTCGCCCAGATCGTGCATGTCCACAAAGGGCGCAAAGGGCGGCGGCCAGCCGGCTTGACGGTAAATGGCCTGCAGCGTGCCGAGTGAACCGGGGCCCAGGGTGGAGAACATCAAGAAACCGTCCACCGCCAGGGCCCGGTGCCACTGCTGAAACGCTTGCTGCGGATCGTCGACGCGGTGCAGCCCCATGTTGGCCCACACCAGGTCGGCGCAGCCAGGCTGCAGCTGGGCTTGCAGCAGCGGCAGTGGAGCCGCACCCCGTAAACGTGGCAAGGTCCACCATGGGGTTGCACGCTGCAAGGGCGCTGTGAGAGCTGCAACGTCAGGCTCCAGTTGCAACCGTTGTGCTTTCGGATAGGCCGTGCGCAGCTCCTGCGCACTGCCCCCCGTGTGCGACCACCAATCCAGCACGCGGGCGGGCTGCAAGCGGATAACCGGCAGCCGGTCGGCCATGCGGCGCGATACCTCTGCGTGCAGCCAGGGGGCTTGCGGCGCGGCCTGCATGCGCCGACTGATACGGGCCAGGGCAAGCGCATCCACCACACGCCCAGCGGCCGGTTGAACCGCCGGGATGCTCACGGCAGCAAGGGGATCAGAAATCGCATCCAACCCAGTATATTGAGCCGATGTCAGTCTTGCAGACTCTCGCCCTGCGCGGCCCTGCACGGGCCGGCCTCCACTGGCCCAGCCAGTGTGGGATATGCCGGCAGTGGTCAGACCGCAGGCTGTGCCTGCCTTGTGTGCAACGCTTCAGCAGCCCCTGCATGCGCTGCACAAGGTGTGGGCTGCGGCTGGGCTCTGCAAGCGGTGGGCTTTGCGGCGCCTGCACCGTCCAGCCGCCTCCCTTCGAGCGCACGATTTGCGCCGCTGACTACGGGTTCCCCTGGGACGGCTTGGTGGTGGCCATGAAGTTCCACGACCAGCCAGAACTTGCGACCGCACTGGCTGCTTGCATGGCCGACGCCGTCAAGACCGCAGGTGGCGTGCTGCCCCAGGCGCTGCTGCCCGTGCCACTGGCTGCGCCCAGGCTGGCGCAACGGGGCTACAACCAGGCCTGGGAACTGGCCCGCCGCCTGGGCCGTACGCTGAACCTGCCCGCCTGGCACGACGTGCTGTGCCGCCCCGTGGACACCGCGCACCAGGCCGAACTGAACCGCGCGGCAAGGCTGCGCAACCTTCGTGCTGCCTTCCTGGTGGAACCGCGGCAGCGCCCGCGTGTACAAGGTGC
>JANNMQ010000265.1:0-5659 GCA_031398045.1 Rubrivivax sp. | reverse complement strand
GGACGGCCGCGTGGCGCGGATGACCAACGCGCAAAGCGCGTTTGGCGAGCAGATGGACTCTTTAAGCGACATGGTCAGCTTTGGCGCTGCACCTGCGCTTATCGTCTACATCTGGGCGCTGAAAGACATGGGCAAACCCGGCTGGATACCGGCCTTTGTCTACATCGCCGGTGCCGCATTGCGGCTGGCGCGCTTCAACGTCAACATTGGCGTGGTGGACAAGCGCTTTTTTCAAGGCCTGCCCAGCCCAGCTGCTGCGGCCATCGTGATGAGCTTCATCTGGGTGATGGACGACGCGGGTTTCAAGGGTGTGTCGCGCATCCCCTGGGTGACCTGGACCGCTTTTGGTATCACGCTATTTGCCGGCCTGTCGATGGTGACCAATGCCCCGTTTTACAGTTTCAAGGTGGTGGGCAGCAAGCGAACCGTACCTTTTGTGGTGCTGGTGGCCGTGATGCTGGCGATCGCCTTCATTGCGCTGGACCCGCCACGGGTTTTGTTTGGCATCTTCTGCGCTTACGGCCTGTCTGGGTATGCTGTTTATGTGTGGCGCAAGACACAAGGCAAGCCCGTCAGCGTGATTGCCACGTCCACCGACGAGCCCGATGAAAAGGGCCTGCATCCGTGAAACCTGCGTGCTACATTTCGGCCATGGACCGGCTGACTTCTTTCGACCTGCTGCTAGCGCTACTGGCAAAACTGCGGGTGCGCTGATCACGTCTGTCCATTCAACTTTCCGATCAACGGCCCGCCAGCGTGAAGCAGCGGGCCGTTTTCATTTGCACTTCAGTTTCTCGGGCTGCTTCATAAACCGTCTCAAGTCCCGTCGTTTTCGACATCCACACATCCCATCAGGAACATGACCATGGCTGACAAGCTCATCATTTTTGACACCACTTTGCGCGACGGTGAACAGTCGCCCGGCGCTTCGATGACCAAGGACGAGAAGCTGCGCATTGCTCGCCAGCTTGAACGCTTGCGAGTGGACGTCATCGAGGCCGGTTTTGCCGCCTCCAGCAACGGTGACTTCGATGCCGTGCATGCCATTGCGCTGGCCATCAAGGACTCGACCGTGTGTTCACTGGCGCGGGCCAACGACCGCGACATCTCGCGCGCGGCGCAGGCGCTGGAAGGTGCGGCACACGCGCGCATCCACACCTTCATTGCGACCAGCGAACTTCATATGGAAAAGAAGCTGCGCATGACACGCGCGCAGGTGCATGAACAGGCCATGCAGGCAGTGCGCTTTGCCCGTAATTTGTGTGGCGACGTGGAGTTCTCGCCCGAAGACGGCTACCGGTCAGACCCCGACTTTCTGTGTCAGGTGCTGGAGGCCGTTATCAAGGAAGGGGCCACCACCATCAACATCCCCGATACCGTCGGTTATGCCATCCCTGAGCTGTACGGCGAATTCATCCGCAGCCTGCGCGAACGCATACCCAACAGTGACCAGGCGGTGTGGAGCGTGCATTGCCACAACGACCTGGGCATGGCGGTGGCCAATTCACTGGCTGGCGTGAAGATAGGCGGCGCACGCCAGGTGGAATGCACCATCAATGGTCTGGGCGAGCGCGCCGGCAACTGTTCACTGGAAGAAGTGGTGATGGCGCTGCGCACGCGGCGCGATTATTTTGGCTTGGAACTGGGCATAGACGCCACACAAATCGTGCCGGCTTCGCGCATGGTCAGCCAGACCACAGGATTTGTCGTGCAGCCCAACAAGGCCGTGGTGGGTGCGAACGCGTTTGCTCATGCCAGCGGCATTCACCAAGACGGTGTGCTGAAGGCGCGCGACACCTACGAAATCATGCGCGCCGAAGACGTGGGCTGGGCGGCCAACAAGATCGTGCTGGGCAAGTTGTCGGGTCGCAACGCGTTCAAACAGCGTTTGCAAGAGTTGGGTGCGGTGATGGAGTCTGAGAGCGAGATCAATGCCGCGTTTGCACGCTTCAAGGACCTGGCCGACCGCAAGAGCGAGATCTACGATGAAGATATCTTGGCCCTGGTGGCCGATGAAAGCGTGACGCCAGAGAGTGAACATTACCGCCTGCTGGCACTGGCCCAGCACAGTGAAACCGGCGAACGCCCACACGCCAAGGTGGCCTTTTCGGCCGGCACCGTTGAACACCATGCTGAAAGCGACGGCAACGGCCCGGTCGATGCGAGCCTAAAGGCCATCGAGAGCAAGATCAATTCAGGGGCTGAATTGATGCTTTATTCGGTGAATGCCATCACTTCAGGCAGCACAGAATCACAAGGGGAGGTAACTGTGAGGCTGCAACTGGGCGGACGCATCGTCAATGGCGTGGGTGCAGACCCCGACATCGTTGTCGCGTCGGCCAAGGCCTACCTGGCGGCGCTGAACAAACTGCACAGCAAAGCCGAGCGGGTGGCCGCGCAAGGTTGACAAGGCGGGAGAACCCTCCCTTCCCCTGCATTTGAGGGTACTACTTTAGGAAAACCACGTAAGCGCTTGATCTTGCGTGATTTTCAGACCTAACCTACACTCAGGTATAGCCATGCACCAGAAAGATGCCCTTGTCCCCCACCCGCATTAACAATGCCCGGCCAGCCCAGTGGCGCATGGCCGTCCGGGGGCCAGGCCGGCTGCTTACGGTAGTGCTGGTTGCGGCCGTATGGTTGTGGGGTGCAGGCGCTGCCGAAGCCAAAGTGCAAAGGGCTTCGGCCGCTGCGGTGTCCAAAGCCAAGGCCGGGGGTGCCAAGGCCGCACGTGCCGCTGCAGTGACAAAAGCGGAGCCACGGGCAAAAGCGCTGGCCGGGAAGTCGGCCCTGCGCACAACGGCCCGTTCTGCGGGCGCGGGTCAAGCAGCAGCTGTTCAGAGCCGCAACGGCGCGAAGGCGTCAGCGGGTGGCAGCATCCAAGGCCCCGGCCTTCGGGTGCCCAAGCGACTGTCCAAGCGATCCATGGTTCGCATCGAGCCCCCGCGGCCGTCTGTCGGACAGCTGTACGGGCTGCATGCCACTGGAGATGAGCTGGACCTGCGCAGCAGCGTGGCACTGGTGGTTGACCAGGACACCGACGAGATTTTGTTCAGCAAAAACTCGCAGGCCGTATTGCCCATCGCTTCCATCACCAAGCTGATGACGGCGCTGGTGGTCACTCAGGCCGCGCTGCCCATGGACGAATTGTTGACGGTGGGGCAAGACGACGTGCAGGCCACCCTCGGCAGCAAATCCCGTCTGCGCGAGGGCACCCAGCTCACACGCGGCGAGATGATGCATTTGTCGTTGATGGCTTCGGAAAACCGCGCCGCGCATGTGTTGGGCCGCACCTACCCCGGCGGCTTGCAGCGTTTTGTCAACGACATGAACGGCACCGCACGCAAGCTGGGCATGAGCCAGACGCGTTATGTGGAACCCACGGGGCTGTCAGAAAGCAACCAGTCCAGCGCACAAGATCTGACACGGCTGGTGAAAGCGGCGTCGCTGCACCCCGTGATTCGTGAGCTGTCGACTTCGCTCGAGATGGTGGTGCCGATGGGTGATAAGTCGGTCCAGTTTCGCAATACCAACAGCCTGGTGCGCAATCCGGAATGGGAAATCGGCCTGCAAAAAACGGGTTACATCGCTGCAGCGGGCCGCTGTGTGGTGATGCAAGCGCAGATGGCCGGCCGCAAGCTCATCATGGTGTTGCTGGATTCCACGGGCAAGTATTCCCGCATCGGTGACGCCGAGCGCCTGCGCAACTGGCTGGTGGGCGAAACGGTGCCGCTGGTCGGTCAAACCCGGTAACCCAACGCGGTTGAAATCTGGGCTGCGGTGGCCTTCACGCGGTCCAGCCACGATTCTTCCAGTCGATCAGCAGGCGCAGACACCGACAGTCCGGCCACCAGCATGTTCTGGTCATCGAAGATGCCGGCGGCCATGCAACGCACACCCAATTCCAGCTCTTCGTTGTCGCGCGCTACACCACTGCTGCGCACGGTGGCCAGTTCACGTTCAAGGGCGGCCAGTTCGGTGATACTGTTGCGCGTATGGCCGGTTAGGCCTGTTCGCGTGGCGTAGGCCCGCACACGTTGCGGGTCGTCGTGGGCCAGGAACAGCTTGCCCACAGAAGTTAGGTGCAGCGGTGCACGCCCGCCTACCGACCGCACCACCTGCATGCCTGAACGTTCGCTGTAGCTGCGTTCCACGTAAATGATCTCGTCGCCCTGGCGCATGCTCAGGAAGACCGGTTGGCTGGTGACACGGTGCAGTACTCGCATGGGCCCCAGTGCGGCTTCGCGCACGTCCAGCCGGGCTTTCACAAGGATGCCCATCTCCAGCAGGCGCATGCCCAGGCGGTAGCTGCCAGCCTGCGGGCGGTCGACATAGCGCCCGATGGTCAGGTCGTTGAGGATGCGGTGTGCAGTGGAAGGATGCAGCCCCGTGCGCGCACTGATTTCTTTCAGGCTTACCGGCTCTTGCTGCGCAGCCAGCACGTCCAGCAGAGCAAAGCTGCGCTCAAGCACCTGTATGGTGGGCGTGACCTGGCCTTTTTCGGGTGTTGCCATGAGCCTTGGCAGCATACGACATTTTGCATTGCGGTAGGCAGTGCTGCATGTTGGAAAGTGGCGCCGCAATCAGTTCAAGGCCGGCAGCGAACGCAACAGCGCGTGCAGGGCGTTTTCACCGGAACGAACCGCGCCTTCCAGCGTGGCGGGGTAAGGCCCCTGCACATGGTCGCCGGCAGCGGCGATTCGCGGGTGGATGTGAAGCCCCGGGCGCTGAAGCCCGGGCACACAGCGAAAGGTGGCCCGTTTTTCTGCCACGGTCTGCACCACCACTGGCGCCGTGGGCCAGGTGCCTGGAGCGAAAGCGCGCTGGGCCTGCTGCAACACCGCAGCTTCCGTGGCGGCCAGCCCTTTGGCCACCCAGGGCGCAGCGCCACTGATGACAAACGCGAAGCGTCCGGGCACCCATCCCAGTGCGCCGTGGTCAAACGCGAACTGTGCGGGTGAGTGGGCATCTTCAGCCAGCGCCGTCATGGGCGCAGGCAGGCGCGCACCGGGGCAAGCCAACACCACGGTGATGATGGGCTCATACGGCAGGTCGGCTGCCCTTCGCGACCAATCGCGATTCAAATGCATGGTCAGGCGTGCAGCGCTGCTGGCGGTGCAGGCCACAACGGCGCCGTCAAAAGCCTGGCCGTTGACCTGGCAGCCCCATTGGTCGGCCTGCAGCTGCTGCGCCGGCGTGCCCCATTGGATGTGGGCCCCGTTCGTTTGCAACCACTGCAGCGCGGGGCCAGGCAACAGTGCACTCAGGCCCACCCGCGGCAGCAGCAAGTCGGCCGAACCAGGCCCGCCCAGCAAAGCATCTTTCAGCACCCGCAACAGCGCCTGCGCGCTGGCCTGGGCCGCGGGGGTGTTCAATGCCGCCACGCACAGGGGGTCTATCAAAAGCTGACGGGCCGGTTGGGGCAGGGTTGCGCACAGGCTGTCGACAGTCAGCTCGGGTGCGCTAGAAAAACCGCGCAGTGCCGTCGCCGTGGCCCAGCGCAGCGTGGCCAGGCGCTGCGCCTTGCTCCAGCCCTTGCAGGCCCACACCGCGCGTACAAAGGCCCATGCTTGCGGGCCTGCAGGCAGCACAAACTGGCGGCCATCAGCAAACACCAGCCGCAGCGGTTGGCGTTGCAGCACTTGCTCGGGGTCTATGC
>JANNMQ010000050.1:0-3372 GCA_031398045.1 Rubrivivax sp. | reverse complement strand
CGCTGCTCGGCAATGGTGGTCCGCCGAGGGCCTGCACTTCCGGTTCGCGCGTCGGGCAAGCCGGCGTAGAAGCAGCAAGGCCGACCGCTCGCAGCCCGGGGTCAGCTGTCCTGCCCATAGCTGCCGATTGAGCCAGTGCCGGCAGCAGCACCGAACGTCGGCTTGGTGACGCCTTACGTGAGTACGCTCGCCGTCCGCCACCGGCAGCTTACGCTGCTGAGTTGACAGCTAAAACGGAACATCGCACCCAACTTGATATTCGCCGGTGCTCTGTCGACGGGCACCTACCTTGAGCAGAGCAAGTCAGGCAGCGTGCAGCGGGATCACGCTCGTGCCCTCGGCCAAGGCTTCGACGCTGTCGGCCAGGTACTGCAACGCCCTCTTCCGGTCTGCCGCCAGTTCCATGTGGCTGTAAGCCGCCACAGTGGTGTTCTTCTCGCTGTGCGCCAGCAGCAGCCCGACCACATCGCGCCCAAACCCGTGCTCGCGCAGCAGCGTCGCTGCCGTGCCGCGCGTCCCGTGCGGACTGAAGTCGAGAACGCCGAAGTCGATGCGCTTGAAGAAGTGGTTCAGCGTCACGTCGCCCATCGGCACGCTGCCGCGGAAGATCGATGGGAAGACGTACTCACCATGCCCCGTCAGTTCGTGCATCTGCCGCAGGATCTCTATTGCCTGGCGTGACAGGAACACGCGATGCGGCTTGCCCATCTTCATGCGCTCGGCCGGAATGTCCCACTGCGCGGCGACCAGATCGAACTCGGGCCACTTCGAGCGCAGCAGTTCGCTCTTCCGGGTCATTGTCAGCAACAGCATCTTGGTCGCGGCGATCGTCGTGGCGTGCGCGCCCTGGTGGCCCAGCTTGTGCCAGAAGACCCCCAGTTCCTTCTCATTGAGGTGCCGGTGGTGTTCGACCGGCGCGCGCACGATAGCGCCGCGCAGCGGCTGCGCCGGGTTCGTCGTCACCAGCAGGTTGCGGATCGCGTGGTTGTAGATCTGCTGCACGATCACGCGGATTCGCTCGGCCGTGACCGCGGTATCCGTGCGTGCCTTGATGATGGCCAGCACGTCGCCGGGCTGCACTTGGTCAAGCTGCATGTCGCCGATGGCCGGGTAGACGTATGCATCGAGCCAGCGCACTGTCTGCGCCACGTAGCCGCCCGACCGATAGAACAGCGTCTCGTCGACCCAGCGCTGGGCGAAGGTGCGGAAGTTCAGGCGGCGCGCGTCAGCAACCTTTTGTTCCCTCGATAGCACCCGCTTGGCTTGGGCCGGGCTCTGGCCGCGCTCAACCATCGCGCGCAGTTCCTCGTGCCGGTCACGGGTCTGCTTGATGGTGAAGGCCGGGTAGGCACCGATCGTCACCTTCTCGCGCTTGCCGTTCAGGTGGTACTTGAAGCGCCAGGTCTTTGAGCCGGAAGGCATGACCTCCAAGACCAAGCCGCCGCCATCGGTCAGGGCATAGCGATCGTCCTTCGGTTTGGCGCTGTCGATCGTCGCGGGCTTCAGGACGTAGTTCAAATGTCGCATGAGGGCCACCTCGAAATGGGGCCACCGTTGCCCCGGTGGCCCCAAATGTGGCCCCGTCCCTATGCGATGTCAAGAAACCGTCCGGGATACTCAGAAACAAAAAAACCCCAGTCGAATCAACGATCTGGGGTTCCAGTTGAGACGAAGCGGGGCGTTACGGGACGCCCCTGGACCGCGTCACATGTGGTCGATCATCACTTGTCCAAACCCGCTACAGCTGACCTGCGTGGCGCCGTCCATCAGACGCGCGAAGTCGTAGGTCACCTTCTTGCTGGCAATCGATTTTTCCATGCTGCTGATGATGAGGTCGGCGGCTTCTTTCCAGCCCATGTGACGCAGCATCATTTCGGCACTCAGGATTTCTGAACCGGGGTTCACATAGTCCTTGCCGGCGTATTTGGGCGCCGTGCCATGCGTGGCTTCGAACATGGCCACGCTGTCGCTCAGGTTGGCGCCCGGGGCGATGCCGATGCCACCCACTTGGGCGGCCAGTGCGTCAGAGATGTAGTCGCCATTCAAGTTCAGCGTGGCAATCACGCTGTACTCGGCGGGACGCAACAAAATCTGCTGCAAAAAGGCGTCGGCAATGCTGTCCTTGATGACGATGTCCTTGCCAGTCTTCGGGTTCTTGAACTTGCACCAAGGCCCCCCGTCGATCAGTTGAGCGCCAAATTCTTTTTGCGCCAGGGCGTAGCTCCAGTCACGAAAGCCGCCTTCGGTGAACTTCATGATGTTGCCCTTGTGCACGATAGTGACGCTGGGCTTGTCGTTGTCGATGGTGTACTGGATGGCCTTGCGCACCAGGCGTTCGGTGCCTTCGCGGCTGACGGGCTTGATGCCGATACCCGACGTGTTGGGGAAGCGGATCTTCTTTACACCCATTTCTTCGACAAGAAACTTGATCAGCTTTTTGGCCTTGTCGCTTTCAGCTTCGTATTCAATGCCTGCGTAGATGTCTTCGCTGTTCTCGCGGAAGATCACCATGTTGGTTTTTTCGGGCTCTTTCACCGGGCTGGGCACGCCCTTGAAATACTGGATGGGGCGCAGGCAGACATAGAGGTCGAGTTCCTGGCGCAGTGCCACGTTCAGGCTGCGTATGCCACCACCCACGGGCGTGGTCAGCGGGCCTTTGATGCTGACGACATAGTCGCGCACGGCGTGCAGCGTTTCTTCGGGCAGCCAGACATCAGGGCCATAGATGCGCGTGCTTTTTTCGCCGGCAAACACCTCCATCCACTGAATCTTGCGCTTGCCGCCGTAGGCTTTGGCCACGGCGGCGTCCACCACTTTCAGCATCACCGGTGTGATGTCTACACCCGTGCCGTCACCTTCGATGTACGGAATGATCGGCGCGTCGGGCACGCTGATCGAGTAGTCGGCGTTGACGGTAATCTTCTGGCCGGTGCTGGGCACGACGATGTGCTGATACATGAAACTCGTCTCCTGGCGGCCTGCTTTAACAGCCGCCTTTTGTTGGTTGGGTGCGGGGTTACCCACCCAAAGATTCTATTTCAGCGCACCCTGGCAAACTGGCGCGGCACTGTGCAGAACCACGACGAGGTGCAGTCCAAAGACCAGGCGCTTCAGACCAGACCGCACCACACGGCCGCGCGATACCAGAGGTCGTGCGTCAGGCTCCAGCCCGAGGCCGCGGCCAGCATGCCACCGCCCAAGCGAGCCAGCCAGCGTTCACGCGCCAGGGTGTTGGGACCCGCCAGCCAGCGTTGCCAGGCCCAGGGGCCCAGCACCAGACCGGCCGACGACGCCAGCGCAAACAGCGCCATCGCCGCAGCGCCCGAATGTGCACTGCCGGCCAGCGCCGCCACCAGCAGCGCTGATTGCAGC
>JANNMQ010001139.1:0-10737 GCA_031398045.1 Rubrivivax sp. | reverse complement strand
GCCGCGCGCTGCAGCAGGTGGCCGCCGCGCGCGACGCGGGGCGGGTGTGGATGACGACGCCGGGTGCCATTTGCAACCACGCGCAGCAGGTGGCCGCGGGTTAGGGGCTAACGCTTGATGGCTGCAGCCCGTCAACCGGCCGGCATCGGCTGCTCGATCTTCAGGTGCCGCGCACGCAAGGGATGCCGCGCCGTTCCTGTCCAAAGCTGCTTTCGGGTCCGTGGCCCGGGATGAACACCGTGTTGTCACCCATTGGCCACAGCCGCTGCGTGATGCTGGCCATCAGCGTGTTGTGGTCGCCACCCGGAAAGTCGCTGCGGCCTATGCTGCCGGCAAACAGCAATTCGCCCACAAAAGCGCGCCGCGCCTCGGCGCCCCCCCAAACTGCGGCGTGTGTGCGGCCGCGTCGGCGCGCAGCCCGTGAAGGCGTTTGAAGCGGGTAAAGTGCCAGGTTTGGCTGGGTGGTTCACTTCTCAGCCGCGGCCCACTGATCAAACACCCCGAACCCCAGCACAACCCACGCCCATGACCGCACCCATCCGCACCCTGCCCCCGGTTCTGAAAAATATCAAGTTCCCCGTCATCGGCTCGCCGCTGTTCATCATCAGCAACCCCAAGCTGGTGATTGCTCAGTGCAAGGCCGGGGTGGTGGGTGCGATGCCGGCACTGAACGCGCGGCCGGCTTCGCAGCTGGACGAGTGGCTGGCCGAGATCACCGAAGCGCTGGCCGCGCACGACAAGCTGCACCCTGATTCACCGGCGGCGCCATTTGCCATCAACCAGATCGTGCACAAGAGCAACGACCGGCTGGAACACGACATGCAGGCGTGTGCCAAGTACAAGGTGCCGATCATCATCACCAGCCTGGGTGCACGTGAAGACGTGAACCGCGGTGTGCAAAGCTGGGGCGGCGTGGTGCTGCACGACGTCATCAGCAACGTGTTTGCACACAAGGCCATCGAAAAGGGCGCCGATGGCCTGATACCGGTGGCGGCCGGCGCCGGCGGCCACGCCAGCGTGAAAAGCCCGTTTGCAATGGTGGCCGAAATTCGCGAATGGTTTGGCGGCCCGGTGGCGTTGTCGGGCGCCATTTCATCGGGCGGCGCCATCCTGGCCGCGCAGGCGATGGGTGCCGACTTTGCCTACATCGGCTCGGCCTTCATTGCTACCGTTGAAGCGCGTGCGGTGGACGGCTACAAGCAGATGATCACGCAGAGCAACTCCGACGACATCGTCTACAGCAACTTCTACACCGGCATCCACGGCAACTACCTGAAGGGCAGCATCAAAAACGCCGGCATGGACCCCGACAACCTGCCGCAAAGCGACCCCAGCAAGATGAATTTCGCCACCGGCGAGACCGCCACGGCGAAAGCCTGGAAAGACATCTGGGGCTGCGGCCAGGGCATCGGCGCCATCCGCGAAGTGGTGCCGGCGGCCGAGTTGATTGCCCGCTTCAAGCGTGAGTATGCTGAAGCCAAGGCGCGCATCCTGGCTGGGTGAGATGGCGGGCTGAAAAGGCTGAACTGCGGACGAAGAGAAGGCCCGTTACGGCATCAGCAAGTCGCGCGAAACGCCTGCCACATCGGTCACACCGCACAGTTGCAGCGTGCGCTGCAGTTCGTCGCGCAGGATGCCCAGCGCACGCTCGGCACCAGGCCCGCCGCCGGCCATGGCGCCCCATAACGTGGCCCGCCCCACCAACACGCCCTGTGCGCCCAGGGCCAGCGCTTTGACGATGTCGGCGCCACGGCGCACGCCGCCGTCAACCAGCACCGGCACCGGCTGTAGGCCCACGCCTTGTACAGCCGCCCCCGTCCTTGCTGCCTTCACTGCCGCCACCACGGGTGGCAGCAGGTCCAGCGTGGCAGCGCCGCCGTCGAGCTGGCGGCCGCCGTGGTTGGAAACCACCAGCGCATCCACGCCCATGGCCACCAGCCGTGCGGCATCTTCAGGATGAGCCACGCCCTTGACGATCAGCTGGCGCGGCCACAGCCGGCGCACCTGTTCCAGCCGTGCCCAGTCAAAAGCGGCGTCGTAGTTGCGGCCCACTGAAGAAGCAATGGCCGAGGCACTGGGTGTGCCGCCCGCGCTGGGTGGCACCAGCCCGGCCAGCGTTTCCATTGCTGGCATGCCATGGCGCGCGATGCGCAAGGCCCAGCGCGGGTGCTGCGCAAAGTCCAGCAGGTTGCGCGGCGTGAACTTGAAGGGAATCGCAAAGTGGTTGCGAAAGTCGCGTTCACGCTTGCCGCCCACCGGCAGGTCCACGGTGATCATCAGCGCCTCAAAGCCGCTGCTTTCAGCGCGCTGGATCATGCGTTCGAAGAACACCCGGTCACGCAGCACGTAGGCCTGAAACCAAAGCCGTCCGGGCGCAGCGCGTGCCAGTTTTTCAATCGACGTGGTGCCCGAACTGGACAACGTGAAGGGCACGCCTGCCGCCGCCGCGGCCTGCGCAATGGCGATGTCGGCTCCGGGCCAGCCAAAGCCCAGCGCGCCGGTGGGTGCAACGGCCAGCGGCAACTGGGCCGGCGCGCCCAACAGCGTGCTGTGCAGTTTCACAGCGCTCACGTCCACCAGCGTGCGCGGGCGCAGCGCGTGGCGCGCAAACGCTGCGCGGTTGTCGCGCAGCGTGGTTTCGTCCTCCGCACCGCCGTCGTAGAAGTCGAACAATGCCCGCGGCAGGCGCCGTTGCGCCAGGCGGCGAAGGTCTTCGATGGCGTAGGCTTGATCGGTGGCTGGCATGGGTGGTGGTGTTGGGTGGCTTCGGAAGGGTCGCAGACCACGGGTCAGCGGGCCTTGAGCGGCGGCAGAGGGCGGCTTCAGTGCGGCGGCGACACCACCGACCAGGGCGGTGGCGTGGCGGCCCAGGCGCGCAGAAAGTCGATGAAAGCACGCACGCGCCGGGGCAGGTTGGCACGCGCGGGGTAGATCACGTAGATGTCCAGGCCCACAGGCGGCGAATCGGGCAGCACGGTCACCAGCCGCCCGGCAGCCACGTCGTCGGCCACCATGTAGCTGGGGTGGATCGCGAGGCCGCGGCCGGCCAGTGCGGCCTGCTGCAACATCTCGCCCAGGCTGCTGCACAGCGCGCCGCGCACGCGCACCGCGGTCACGCCGCCGGGCGTGACAAAGCGCCACAGCGCCGTGGGGCTTTTCAGCGTGTGCACCAGGCATTCGTGGCGGGCCAGGTCGGGCACGCTGTGTGGTGTGCCTGCGCGCTGCAGGTAAGCCGGTGCGGCCACCAGCAGCTGCGGCACCTTCAGCAAGGCCTGCGCCACAAAACTGGCGTCGTCCAGCGCCGGTGCGATGCGCACCGACAGGTCCAGCCTTTCGGCCACCAGGCTGGCGCGGCCGTCATCAGCTTCTATGGCAATCTGGATATCGGGGTGTTGGGCCATGAAGCGCAGCGCCAGCGGCAGCAGGTGGTGCACGCCAAAGGCATGGGGTGTGCCGATACGGATCACGCCGCGCGGCGTTTCAACGGCATCACGCACTTCGGCTTGCAGGTCTTCAAAACGTTCCAGCAAAAGCACGCTGCCTGCGAGCAGCCGGTGGCCAGCGTCGGTGAGACCGACCTCCTTGGTCGTGCGTGCCAACAGCTGTGCACCCAGTTCGGCTTCCAGCCAAGCCACGTGTTTGCTCACCGACGAACGCGACAGCGCACAGCGCTGCGCCGCCGCCGTGAAACTGCCGGCGCGCGCCACTTCAGCAAAAACTTCCAGACAACGCAGGCGGTCCATGGGGCGCGAACTTTAGAAGGGGAGTGCAACCCTTATTGTTTCCGATTTGGAAAAAGTGTTTTCGCGCCCGACACGCCCATGGCGGCCGCTGCGGCACCTACAGTTGCGCTGTGTCAAAGACAGCGGCTGCAAAAAGTGGCGAGTGCATTCAGTTTTTCCACTCTCCGTGTAACGCAGCTGTCCGAGGCACTTCCCGTCATCACCGCCATCACCGCCACCTCTCCGCCAATGCCCTCATCGCCATCCCCATCACAGGCCGCCTGGGTGCACCGCACGCCGGCGTGCCGCGTGGTGTTTGGCGCTGGCAGCGTGGCCACGCTGGGCGCCGAGCTGGCTGCGCTGGGCGTGCGCCGCCCGCTGGTGGTCAGTGGGGTGCGCACGGCGGCTTCACCGCTGCACCGCGCGGTGCTGGATGCGCTGGCCGGCTTGCCACTGACGCTGTTCACTGAAGTGCCTGCGCATTCTTCAGTGGCCGTGGTGCAGCACCTGGTGGCGCTGGCGCGTGAACAGCAGGTTGACGGCTTTGTGGCTGTCGGCGGCGGCAGCGCTTCAGACAGCGCCAAAGCCACCGCGTTGTGGCTGGCCGAAGGCGGCACGCTGGAGCAGCACGCGTCACGCTTCACGCCGCCCGACCGCTTGTTGATTCCCGAGCTGCGCGCGCGCCCAAACTGCCGCTGGTGGCGGTGCCGGGCACGGCTTCGGCGGCCGAAGTAACCCCCAGCCTGGGCGTGCGCACGCCGCAAGGCCACAAGCTGCTGTTTTCTGACCCGCAACTGGCAGCGCGCCTGATCGTCATCGACCCGCAGGCCACGCTGTGCGTGCCGTCGGCGCTGCTGCTGAGCACCGGCTTCAATGGCCTGGCGCATTGCCTGGAAGGTGTTTATTCCCGTGTACGCACGCCGGCCAGCACCGCGTTGGCGCTGCACGGCACCACGCTGTTCTTCAAGGCACTGCCTGCCGTGGGAGCCGAGCCCCACAGCGTGCAGGCGCGGGGTGAATTGCTGTCCGCCGCCCACCTGTCCGGCCAGGTGCTGCTGAATGCCCGCACCTGTGTGCACCATGCCATCTGCCACGCACTGGGCGCCACCACCGGCATCGGCCATGGCGACGCCAACACGGTGCTGCTGCCCGATGCACTGGCCTTCAATGCACCCTGGGCGGCCGAGCCGTTGGCCGCTGCTGCACAAGCGGCCGGCCTGGACAGCAGCGCGGATGCGCTGGTGCAGGCCTTGCGCACGCTGCGTGCACAACTGGCTTTGCCGCACCGCCTGCGCGACCTGGGTGTGGCCCGCGACGTGCTGCCGCAAGTGGCTGCCAGCGTGATGCATGAGCGTGGCCTGTATTTCAACCCGCGTCAGCACATCGATGTGTCTGACATCGAACAGCTGCTGTACAGCGTGTGGTGAGCGCAACGCCACACCCCTCGCCCCCGTCAGCACAGCCCACAACCCCATCAGGAACTTCCATGCAGATCAATCCCACAGGCCAGACGCTGGGCGCCAGCGTCACGGGCATCGACCTCGCGCAGCCGCTGGACGCTGCGCAGCGTGACCACATCATCAACGCGCTGGGTGAACACGGTGTGCTTCACTTTCCCGAGCAGCAGCTCACGCCGCGTCACCTGCGCGACTTCAGCGCCCACTTCGGCGAGCTGGAGGTCAACGTCGCCGGCGCTTACCAAGAACCCGGCATGCCCGAGGTGATGACGCTATCCAACATCGTCGAAAACGGCAAGCCCATCGGCCTGTCTGACGCCGGGCAGGACTGGCACACCGACATGTCCTACAGCCGCATGATCGCTTTCACCAACGTGCTGTATGGCATCAAGATACCGATGCGCGACGGTGTGGCGCTGGGCTGCACCGAGTTCTGCAACATGCACGCCGCCTACGACGGACTGCCCGCTGAACTGAAGCAGCGGCTGCAGGGCATGACGGCGACCCATGATTTCGAAAAGTTCTGGGAAATGATGCGCCGCGAAAAGGGCAGCGCGCGCGCGCCACTGACGGCTGCGCAGCGCGCGGCGCGCCCGCCGGCCACACACCCGGTGTTCATGCGGCACCCCATCACCGGCCGCACGGTGCTGTATTGCAACCCGGGTTACGCCACGCGCATCCATGAACTGCCGCAGGCCGAAAGCGACGAGGTGCTCAACTTCCTGTTCCAGCACCAGACGCAGCCGCGCTTCAGGTACCGGTTCAGCTGGGTGCCGCGCACCGTGCTGATGTGGGACAACATGGGCACCATCCACAACGCCGTGGCCGACTACCGCCCCGACGAGCCGCGCCTGATCAAGCGCTGCCAGGTCGCCGCGACCCGATTTTTTGCCAGCGCATGAAGTTGCTCAGTTACCAGGGTGACGACGGCGCAGCCCGGGTGGGTGCGCTGGTCGATGGACAGCTTGTCGACATCGACGAGCAGGTGGCCGCGCTGGCAGTGCCGGCCGAAGTGCGCGCGCAGTTGGCACGCCATGGCCTGGCGCCCTCTGAGCGCGGCATGTTGCGTCTGCTGCAGGCCGGGCCGGCCGCGCTGCACCAGTTGCAGCAACTGCAGCAGCTGCAGAAGTTGCAGACCGGCACCCCCAGCCGCCCGCTGGCGCAGGTGCATGTGCTGGCCCCGGTGCCGCGCCCGGGCAAGATCGTCGGCGTGGGCCGCAACTATGCCGACCACGCCGCAGAAACCGGCGTGCTGCCCTTCGAAAAGCCGCGCATCATCTTCAAGGTGCCCAGCAGCGTGTGCGGCCACGGCAGCGCCGTGGTGCGCCCGGCTGGCGTGCACAAGCTGGACTTTGAAGTGGAGCTGGCGGCGGTCATCGGCAGCACGGCCTACCGCGTGCAGCAAGCTGATGCGCTGCGCCACGTGGCCGGCTACACGGTGCTCAACGATGTCAGCGCACGCGAACTCCAGTTTGATGTCAGCCCGCCGCAGACGACCTTTGCCAAGAGCATGGACGGCTTCTGCCCGATGGGCCCGTGGCTGGTGACGGCCGATGAGGTGGGTGACCCCCAGGCGCTGACGCTCACCTGCCGGGTCAACGGCCAGGAAGTGCAGCACGGCCACACCGCGCAGATGCTGTTTTCGGTGGCGCGGTTGATCGAATACCTCAGTGGCTTCATGACGCTGGAGCCCGGCGACATCATCGCCACGGGCACCCCGGCCGGCATTGGCGCTTTCCGCAAACCGCCTCTGTGGCTGCAGCCGGGTGACCGGCTGCGGCTGGAGGTGTCGGCCGTGGGCGTGCTGGAACACAGCATTGCTGCGCCACCCGCTTGAACCGAATCTGGGCGCCGCGTGACCACCTTCACACGGCAGACCGCACCGCCACAACAACCCCCACAGAACCCCACAAGAACTCCTGGAGACACCGCATGAAACTGCTTCGCCGCCATTTCACAACCACCGCCTGGGCTGCTGTGCTTGCCCCGCTGCTGGCCCTGCACATGACCGCACAGGCACAAGACTTTCCCACCAAGACCATCAAGTTTGTTGTCGGCTACGCCGCCGGCGGCCCCACTGACGTCATTGCCCGTGTGGTGGCGCAAGACCTGCAAGCGGCGCTGGGCCAGACCGTAATGGTTGAAAACAAGGCCGGTGCCAACGGCAACATCGCCACCGAAGACGTGGCGCGCGCGCCGGCCGATGGCTACACCATCATCGTCAACACGCTGTCGCACAACGTCAACGCGATCTTGGGTGCGGGCAAGGTGAAATACGACCCTGCCAAGGACTTTGCACCCATCAGCCTGGCGGTGGTGTTGCCGCAGCTCATCGTCGTGGGTGCCGATTCCAAACACGCCACGCTGGCCGACCTGCTGAAAGCCGCCAAGGCCCAGCCTGGCGTGGTGACCTACGGTTCGGCCGGCAACGGCGGCTCGGCGCATTTGTCGGCGGCATTGCTGGAGCAGCGCGGCGCGGTGAAGATGAACCACATCCCTTTCCGCGGCAACGGCCCGGCGCTGACCGAGGTCATGGCCGGGCGTGTGGACTTCATGTTCTACCCGATGATTGGTGTGGCCGACCGCGTGGCGCAGAAGCAGCTGCGTGTGCTGGGCGTGACGACCAAACAGCGCCACCCCGACTTTCCCAGTGTGCCGACGATGGCCGAAGCCGGCTTCCCGGGTTTTGAGGACTACATCGGCCCGGTCGGCTTTCTGGCGCCGGCCAACACACCCGCGCCGGTGTTGACCAAGCTGTCAACGGCCATCCGCTCCACCCTGGCCAAACCTGCCGTGCAGGACAAACTGCGCGGCCTGGGTGCGGTGGTGGTGGGCAACGCACCCGACGAGTACCGCGAATGGCTGAGAAAGGATCACGACCGCTGGGCACAGCTGATCAGGGACGCCGGCGTCAAGGCCGAGTGACGTTCAACACGCAAAGCCCACCATGAAACTCTTCTTCTCTTCCACCTCGCCCTACGTCCGCAAGTGCATGGCCTGCGCGCATGAACTGGGCCTGGTCGACCGTATTGAGCTGCTGGCCAGCAAGGCCCACCCTATCGACCGCGACGCCACCATCGTGGCCGCCAACCCGCTGGGCAAGGTGCCCACGCTGCTGACCGACGAAGGCCAGGCGCTGTACGACAGCCGCGTGATCTGCGAATACCTGAACGCCATCGGTGGCGGCACGCTGTTCCCCACCGACGGCAGCCGCTGGAACGTACTGGCGTTGCAGGCACTGGCCGACGGCATGCTCGACGCCTGTCTGCTGGCGCGCTACGAGGAAGTGACACGCCCCGAAGCGCTGCGCTCGGCCGACTGGCGCCGCGGCCAGCTGGACAAGGTGGCCTCCGCGCTGGCCGCGTTGGAATCCGGCACACCCGCGCTGGACCAAAACGTGCACATCGGCACCCTGGCCACCGGCTGCGCGCTGGGGTATCTGGACCTGCGTTTCCAGGAACTGGCCTGGCGCAACAGCCACCCCAAGCTGGCGGCGTGGTGGGCTGCGTTTGGCGCTCGGCCCTCGATGACGGCGGTGTGGTCGGTGCCCTGAGGCTGCCGCACGTTCGCAGCGCGTCTTACCTGGGTTTTGCCGGCTGGCTGGCCAACCAGCGACGCGCAGCAACCCGTTCGGCATCGATGCCCGCCGCGGCGTCGTCCCAGAGGGGTGCCACCACGATGTCGGGGATCACACCCCGATCGGGCTCGTCGCCGGGCGCAAAAGCGGCCAGCAGCGGAATGTCCACACCCACACCCGATGCTGGCAGATTGATCCACGCCACCTGCCCGCTGTTCAGGCCGCGCAAGTTGCCGCCTGTGGGCCGGCCCATCAGCGTGGCGGCACCGCTGCGTTGCACGTCGCGCGCCAGCATGTACCCGGCAGAGCTGTTTTGCGGCCCCACCAGCAGCACCACGCTGCCACGGTAGGGATCGGCCACGGGCTGGATGGTGAGCGCCGGTTTGTCGGGCAGCTGCCAGTTGCGCGCCGAGCCCCGCACCACCTTGCCGGTGCGGTCGAAGAAGCCGAAATCCCAGGTGTCGAGGTAGCGCGCCAGGTCGTAGGGCACCCGTTCGTAGGCGCTCTCGATGCGCGCGGCCGGCACGGTGTAGGGTGCTTTCAACAGCTGCGCCAGCACGGCATGGCCTAACGCGTCGTCACCGCCTTCGTTGTGGCGGATGTCGATGATGAGCCGCGGCACCTGCTGGGTCCGCAGCTCGTCAAAGCTGCGCTGCAAGAAGCCGCGGGCATCGAAGCCGCCGCGCCAGAAGGCGAAGGTGGGCAGTGTCAGTACGGCGGTGTCGCCGTCGATGGCCAGGGTCCACGCGGTGGCCTGGCTGGGGGGCGCAGCGGCGCCCAGTGCCCGGTTGCGTTCGACCACGCTCATGGCCGCAGCGACGATGTCGCGTGGGGGCGCGCTGCCAGCGTCGCGCACGGTCAAACGCCAGGCGCCGCCCGTGGGGGCGTAGCGCAGCGGAAACAGGCGGTCCATCGCACCGCCGTTGGGGCCATGGTCCAGCTGCGACAGGCGCTTGGCGTCGCTGCCGGCGCTGCGGCCATCGGCGCGCAGGTAGGGTAGCAAGCCCTGCACGATGTCGGCTGCCGGGCGCCCGTCGACGGCCAGCAGCTCGGCACCGGCAGCCAGCCCGGGCACCGCGCTGGCGGTGACGAGCAGCCGCCCGTCCAGCTGGCGCAGCGTCAGTGGCAACTTGTCGGCGCGTTCAAAAACCTCCTTCACCACCGCTGGCGGCTGGTTGTAGGGGTTGGCCCAGGTGTGGCCGCAGCGCGCCACGGCTGCCAGGCGTGACGCCAGCAGGAACATCTGGCCGCGGGTGGCGCCTTGCAGCACTTCGGCTTCGGCCTCGGCAAATGCGCTGTCGATCTCGGCAGCCGTGGCGTAGCGGACCAGGCCCGGGTGCAGTTCGGTGAAAGCGCGTTTCAGCGTGCGCAGGTCGCGCCGGGCGTCGTCGGCGCTGATGCGGGTGGCGGGGGCGTCCGCGGCCTGCGCGGTGGGCCCGTCTGTGGCTGCTGGCTGCGCCGTCTGTGCGGACGATGGTGTTGTCATGGGCAGCGCCGCCATCACCGCGACCAGCAGCGGTGGTGCCAGCCGTGCCACCAGCCGCTGGCTGACAACGTGCAAGCGGCGCCCGGGTTTACTGATGCATAGTCTTGGGCGGGTGACAAAAGCAGGCATGTGGTTGCGGTTGAAGTTGCGCAGACGGGATCATCGTTGCAGTGCGACGGGTCTGCCGGAAGGGGGTTCAAAGCCCTGGGCGGGTGCCACGCCGCCGGGGCGGGTTTGTTCGAAAACACGTTGCCACCCGTTTGGGCAGGGCAGCCAGTCAAGCCAGCCGCAGCGCCAGCAGCAGGTTGTTGGCCGGCATGCCCACACGTTCTTGCAGCACCAAGCCGCGGTCGCGTGCCGCAGCCAGCACCTCCGTCAGCCGGCGCAAGCCCCAGTTCGGGTCGCGCTGCCTCAAATCGGCGTCGAATGCCAGGTTGCCGGCAGCCGTGGCAACGTCGTCGTCGATGAAGGGCCCGTAGATCAGCAGCAGGCCGC
>JANNMQ010000753.1:0-5465 GCA_031398045.1 Rubrivivax sp. | reverse complement strand
TTTCAGAGCCGTGAAAGCAGTTTAGAAACCGCACCGGCCGGCGGCCCGCGTGGTTTCCCGCCCCGCCCTTGGCGGACGTGCGGTCAGCACGACGGACTGCACTTTTTCAAGCACCCGGCCACACCCGCCGACAACCACACCGGCCTGCTGGTGATGAACCATGAATACGCCGACGACGGTTTGCTGCACGCTGACGGCATGGCCACTTGGACGGCCAGCAAAGTGCGCAAGGCGCAAGCTGCGCATGGGGTGTCGGTCATCGAAGTGGCTTACGCCGCCGGGCGCTGGGACATCGTGCGCCCGAGCCCCTGGGCACGCCGCATCACCGCCAGCACACCCATGCGTTTTGGCGGCCCGGCGGCCGGCCATGGGTTGCTGCAAACCAGAGCTGACGCCCAAGGTGTGCGGCCACTGGGTACGCTGAACAACTGTGCCAGTGGCATCACGCCCTGGGGCAGCTACCTGACGTGTGAAGAGAACTTCATCTTCTACTTCAATGGCGGTGAAAGCCCCAGCGCGCATGAAAAACGCTGGGGCCTGCGCAAAGGCGGCGCCGGCTATCGCTGGCACGAACACGACGAGCGTTTTGACGCCACCAAACACCCCAACGAACCCCATCGTTTTGGCTGGGTGGTGGAATTCGACCCCTACAACCCCAGCAGCACGCCCGTCAAACGCACCGCACTGGGCCGCGCCGCCCACGAGGGTGCCACCACCACCTTGACCAAGGACGGACGCGCGGTGGTCTACATGGGTGAAGACGCCCGCTTTGAATACATCTACAAGTTCGTCAGCCGCGACCGCGTGAAGCCCGGCGGTTATGCCGCCAACAGCACGCTGCTGGACGAAGGCACGCTGTGGGTGGCGCGGTTTGACGGCAACGGCAAGGGCCATTGGCTGGCGCTGAGGCACGGCGAGGGCCCCCTGTCTGCAGCGAGCGGGTTTGCCGATCAGGGCGAGGTGCTGATCAAGACGCGACAGGCCAGCGATGTGCTGGGCGCCACCAAGATGGACCGTCCGGAATGGATCGACATCGACAAGCAGGGCTGGGTGTACTGCACGCTGACCAACAACAGCAACCGCGGTGGCAGCGGGCAACCGGCCGTGGACGCCGCCAACCCCCGTGCCAACAACACCATGGGCCACATCATCCGCTGGAAGGAAGACGGCGACTTCGACGGCGTCACCTTCGAGTGGAATCACTTTGTACTGGCCGGTGACAGCACGCTGGCCCGAGCTGAAGCCAAGGGTAACGTCAAGGGTGATGCCTTCGGCTGCCCCGACGGGCTGTGGGCCGACGCACGGGGCGTGCTGTGGATACAGTGCGACATGAGCACCAGCGCCATGGGCCAAGGTGATTTGGTGAATCTGGGCAACAACGCCATGCTGGCAGCGGACCCGCGCACCGGTGAGATTCGACGTTTCCTCACCGGCCCCAAGGGTTGCGAGATCACCGGTGCCACCACCACCCCGGATGGGCGCACGATGTTCATCAACATCCAGCACCCGGGAGAGAGCCCCAGCGAACGCAGCGACCCCGCAAACCCGCGGCGTTTCAGCAACTGGCCGGATCAGCGCACGGACGGGCGCCCACGCAGCGCCACGGTGGCCATCCGCAGAGTGGATGGAGGCTTGATAGGGACTTGAAGGCGTGTCGACGCGCCTCGGCCGCGCAGCCTTTCACAACCTCACGACCTCACGACCGGCGCGGCACCGGCACGGGCTGGCTATGAACCGGCAGACCTCAAGTCTTTTGGCTGCGGCGGGAAGCGATGCCGCCCGCCAAGAGTGCCAGACCCACCAACGCAACGGAGCTGGGCTCGGGAACTTCGATGCCAAAAGAATCCACCGTCACGTCCCAGCCGGTTTCGCCGTTGACGACCAGCATCATGGTTCCGCCGCCGGCCAGCGCATTCTGTGCGGCCGCGCTGAGCGCGAAATAGTTGGTGTCGTTAAAGGTGTTGCCAGGAATGAAAAAATTGCCCTGAGAAATACCGTTCACCAGCAACTCCAGGCTGGTGGGGTTGCCATCGGACGCCACCACCGTGACGGCCATCAATGCCGGGCTCACGGCGGTGGTGGGCACCAGGCCGGCAGCGATGCTCCACGACAGCTTGACTTCAGAATCGCGCCCGCCGGCATTGGCCACTTCCAGTGAACCCACCGGAAATGTGGCGCCGCCGATGGTGACCTTCGCACCAGAGCCGGCCAGATCGTTGATGCCCGCGAGCAATTCGTGTGAAACAACGCGGCCGTTCGGCAACAGCCCGGGCGAGTTGGCAACGGTAGCGCCACCGCCAGCCTGGTCGATGACCACCATGTCGGGGCTGTCAAAGTTGTCGATCAAGATCAGGGCTGAATGCGCGCTGGATGCCGCCAGGATACCGAGGACTCCCGCAGTGAAAACAGTGTTGCGACGCATCATTTTGTACTCCGTGCCCAGGGGGGCGAACCAGCTTGAGCCATCGTTCGGATGGAATCACACAGCTGAAAGCACGCCTTGTGCCCGTTCTTGGGCAGCTGGCCGGGACCGTAACGGGCTGTATCTACGGCCCGCCGAGCAAGCTGACAAGCGTCACTATTTGCTGCTGAATCCGGCGGTTAGGAAAATGAACGGACGTTCCCAAGCAAAACCACGCACTTGGACTCCCCCTTTCCAGGGGGTGAATCACCGTGACTCACTGCGAGGCTTTGAGCCCGAGAGCGGTCACTTGTAAGAAAACCCGACACTTGTCCCGTTCACGCCAGGGAACCCACTGAACGGCCGGCCACTGCGATGAGATTTCACGCAAGCTCAGCGCCCATGCTGGCTTGCCAAACGCGGTACCAATCCTCGACAGAAAGGTGAACCTCCAGCGCTGCAACCGCTTCACGCAAGGCCTGCAAGCGCCCGGAGCCCGTGACGGGCCAAGGCCGGCTGGGGTGCCTTAACAGCCACGCATAGGCCATCGTGGCCAGTGGAAAGCCATACTGCATGGCCAAGGTTTGCAGTGCCGCGCGCACCCTGTTCTCTTGCTCACCTGGGCCGGTGAACAAGCGCCCCCCGGCCAGCGGCGACCACAACATGGGTCGCAGACCCAAGTCCGTGCACTGATCCAGCGTGCCGTCGGCCAGGGCCTTCATCTGCAGCGGCGAAAACTCCACCTGGTGTGTGGCCAGCGGGAAGCGCCGGTGCAGGCTGGCCAGCTGCTGGCTGCTGTGGTTGGACACCCCAAAGTGCAACACCTTGCCCGCTGCCCGCAGGCTGCTGAAGGTATGTGCCACCTCGTCGGGTTGCACCAGCAGATCAGGGCGGTGCAGCAGCAAACAGTCCAGATGGTCGGTGCGCAAGGCTTGCAAGCTGTTGTCAACACTCTGCGTGATGTGCAAAGGGCTGCTGTCGTAGCTCTTCACGCTGTGTTGGGGCCGCGCGGCGCCCGCCAGTCGGATACCGCATTTGCTGACGATCTGCAGCCGCTGCCGCAGGCCCGGCGCGGCCGCCAGCGCTTGCCCAAACAGCGCTTCAACGGTGTAGCCGCCGTAGATGTCCGCGTGATCGAAACTGGTGATGCCCAGGTCCAGGGCCTCTTCAATCCAACGCACCAAGCCCGGCGTATCCAAGCCCCACTGGTGCAGCCGCCAGGTGCCAGCAACGATGGGCGAAAGCACCATCAGGCCCTGCTGGGTTTTTTGCGCAGCGCCGACGTCAAGCCTTCAGGTCACCGGCCAAACAGGCCAGCGTTTCAGGCGCCACGGTGACATGGGCTGGGTAGTTGCGATGGTCGCAACCCACTTTCACGCTGGCTCCGGCGCGGATGGCGTCGCACTGCGCCTGGCTGAATTCGAAGCGCGCAAAGTGCACCGCAGATGTCTTCTCGGCATTCTCGCGGTCCAGATCTTCATCAGCGATGGCATAGACGCGGGCATGGCCTTCCACCTCTACAAACAGGCGGTCCTCAACGCCAATCAGTCGCGCCAGCTCGCGTTTGCGCTCATGCGCATCGGGGTACTCCAGCAGCACCGTGGCTTTCCAATTGCTGCCATCGGGCACCAGCGGTGCATAGGCTTCGATTTCGGCTTGGATGCCTTCTTCGTCAAAGATTTTCTCGATGAACAGCATCTCCTGAATCTGCCTTCGAATGGTGCGTTCGTCTTCAAATTGCAAGGTCATGTGTTCACCCAGATGCACGCTGCGCAACTTGCGATGTGCAATGTGTTCGGGCTTTTTGCTTTTGCGGACCACGGCGTAAGCTTCCAGCGTTAACAAACTGCTGCGGCTGATGCGGGCGGTGCTGTTCATAGGGTGTCACTCCAATCCGTATGCCATGCGCACCAGGCTCAATGGGTGCTGCAGCGCCTTGGCTGGCGTGCCGGCTTGTGCCATGCCTTGGGCGATGTGGTGTCCTGCCAGTGCACAGTCACTGCTGATGAAGTCGGGGTCATCTTTGGCCATGGCCTTGAACACAGGCTTGCCAATTTTCAGCGCCACGGGGTGGGTGAGTGTCTTCACGCCGTAGGTACCGGCATGGCCACTGCAGCGCTCGACGGTGTTGAGCTTGACTTGCACGGTCTGGCCTATCAGCTTGAACATCTCTTCAGTTTTCTTGCCGATGTTTTGCACCCGGCCGTGGCAAGGGATGTGATAACTGACGCTGCCCAGCGCCGCCTTGAAGTCTGTTTTCAGCAAGCCGTCTTTGTGGCGCGCAATGAAATACTCAAAGGGGTCGAACATGGCCTCTTTCACGAGCTGGGTGTCGGCATCGGCCGGGAACATCAGCGGCAGTTCTTGCTTGAACATCAGCGTGCAACTGGGAATGGCGCTGACGATGGCCCAGCCTTCCTTGGCGTAGCGGGCCAGCACCGGCATGTTGGCGCGCCAACTTTCTTCAACGGCATCCAGGTCACCCAGCTCGAGCTTGGGCATGCCACAACACTGTTCCTTCTCGACAATTTCGTAAGGGATCTGGTTGTGGTCCAGCAACTTCACCAGGTCAGCACCGATACCGGGTTCGTTGTAGTTGACAAAGCAGGTGGCAAAGATGGCCACCTTGCCCGGTGTGCGCTGGCCGTTCACGACGGCATGGGCGGTGTTGTTCATGGCCCGGCCCCAGCGGAAGCGCTGCTCGGCCAAGGCCGGCATCCAGGCGTCGGGATGAACGCCCAGCAGGCTGTCCATCTGGCCCCGCATGGCCTTGGTTCCGTTCAGCGCGTTCACCACACTGACCACAATGGGGATGCCGGCAAATTGGCCGTGCACATCGGTACTGGCCAGGAATTTTTCTTTTGCCGCGACGTGGCCGTTTTTGTGCTTGATGGCCTTGGCACGCAACATCAAATGCGGGAAGTCCAGGTTCCAGGCATGGGGCGGTGTATACGGACACTTCGTCATGTAGCACAGGTCACACAGGTAACACTGGTCCACCACGTTCCAGTAGGCTTCTTTCTTGATGCCGTGCACTTCGCCGTCTGCGGTGGCGTCCACCAGG
>JANNMQ010000973.1:0-5407 GCA_031398045.1 Rubrivivax sp. | reverse complement strand
GCGAGTTTGGCAGCCCTGGGCGTGCAGGCTTTGGTGGTTGATTCGCTGTCACCCCGCGGCGAAGTCGAGCTGTGTACGCAGAAAGTGGGTCAGCGCAAGGTGACGCAGCTGCACCGCCGACGCGACGCACTGGGGGCCCTGCAGTGGCTGGCTGCGCAGCCTGGCGTTGACCGCCAGCGCATCGGCTTGCTGGGTTGGTCCAACGGCGGCAGCACGGTGCTGGCGGCCACCAACCTGGCCCACGTTGAAGTGGCGCGCGCAGCGGTCAAGCCCAGCTTGGCCGTGGCCTACTACCCCGGCTGTGTGACCGAACGCGAGCGCGGTTATCAACCGGTGGCGCCCCTGTTGATGCTGTTGGGCGAGGCTGATGACTGGACACCGGCAGCGCCTTGCAAGGAACTGGCGGCCCGTGTGGCGGGCCCGCTGCAACCGCAGTGGGAAAGTTATGCGGGTGCCCATCACGGCTTTGACGGCACGGCGGCTTTGCGCCTGCGCACCGATGTGCCGAACGGAGCACCGGGCGCAGCGGGTGCAGGCGGGGTGCATGTGGGCGGCCACCCGCTGGCGCGTGAACAATCGAAACTGCGGCTGGAGGCATTCCTGCGGGCGCAATGGAAGTTGCCAGCGGCTCTGCGCCTGCCTACCGAAAGAACTTTCTCCAACCACCAACCCGAGACCGGCTCTTGAACCCCTTCATCCACGCCACCGTGCGCGACAGTTCACCCGCCGAGGTCGAGGCGCTGCACCAGCTTTGTGAACAACTGGCCGGCTTCAACCCGGATATTCACCTGGAATGGGTTGACGGTTTTTTGACCAGCCTGGCCGCCGGCCCCCATCTGCCCGAGCCCGATGTCTGGCTGCCTGCACTGTGTGGTGACGCCTTCGACCGTGCTTTTGCCGACCCCGTCGACCGCCAGCGCGCCCAGCGCACGCTGCACACGCGGCTGAAGGTGCTGTGTGAACAGCTGAACCCTGAAAAACTGCTGGATGCTGGCCAGGCCCTGCGTCTGAGCCCGTTGATGATGGAATGGACCGATGCCGACCGCGAGCGGCTGGTGCAGGAAGGCACCATGACCGCTGAAGACCTGCCGGTGGTGCAGACCGGTGCCGAATGGGCCTTGGGCTTCATCGATGGCACCGAGGCCTTCGCCGATGCCTGGCTGGCGCCACTGAATGAGCTGGCCGACGCCGCACGCGAAGAACTGCTGGACCAGCTGGTGCTGCTGTTCATGCCGGCCGACGAACCCGAACGCCCCGAGCTGTTGGCCAAGTACCACCCGCCGCCTGCGGGCAGCGAAGACGCGCCGCCTGAACCCGCCCACGAAGACCTGATCACCGAGGCCCTGTTTGCAGCGCAGGACCTGCGCGTTTTCTGGCTCGACCACGCACCCAAGGCCGCCACGCGCCGCGTGGTCGCCGAGCCGGGTCGCAACGAGCCCTGTCACTGCGGCAGTGGCAAGAAGTTCAAGAAGTGCCACGGCGCCGCGGTGTTGTGAAAAGCTCTGGTGGAGGGCTGGGCCTGCCACCGGCCCTGCGCTAGAGTTCTGCGCCATGGCTGATGTTCCCTTTTTGCCTTCGTCCCCCTTGTCCGCGGTTGCACCAGCAAGCGGTGAGCTGCAGGGTCGCCACATCGTGCTGGGCCTGTCGGGTGGTGTGGCCTGCTACAAGGCGGCGGAGCTGACGCGAGAACTGGTGCGCGCAGGCGCCACGGTGCAGGTGGTGATGACCGAAGCCGCGGCGCAGTTCATCACCGCGGTGACGATGCAGGCGCTCAGCGGTCGTGAGGTCTACACCAGCCAGTGGGACGCGCGCCCCGGCAACAACATGGCGCACATCAACCTCACGCGCCAGGCCGATGCCGTGCTGGTGGCCCCGGCCAGTGCCGATTTCATGGCCAAGCTTGCCCAGGGCCGTGCCGACGAATTGCTCAGTTTGCTGTGCCTGGCGCGCCCGGCCCACAGCTGCCCGCTGCTGGTGGCCCCGGCCATGAACCGCGAAATGTGGGCCCACCCGGCCACGCAGCGCAACGTGTTGCAGTTGCGCGCTGACGGCACCACCGTGCTCGGCCCCGCTGCGGGTGACCAGGCCTGCGGCGAGGTGGGTGACGGCCGCATGCTGGAGGCCACTGAACTGCTGGACGAACTGGTGGCCTTTTTCCAGCCCAAGCTGCTGGCTGGCCGCAAGTTGCTGGTGACGGCCGGGCCCACCTTTGAGGCCATCGACCCCGTGCGCGGCATCACCAACCACAGCAGCGGCAAGATGGGTTTTGCAGTGGCGCGTGCGGCTGCTGAAGCGGGTGCCCTGGTCACGTTGGTGGCCGGCCCGGTGCACCTGCCCACGCCGCGCGGTGTGCAGCGCATCAACGTGCAAAGCGCGCAACAGATGCTGGACGCGGTGATGCCCCAGGCCGCACTGCACGACGTGTTTGTAGCCACCGCCGCGGTGGCCGATTGGCGGCCCACCCAGGCCACCAGCCACAAGATCAAGAAGGACGGCAGCGGTCAGCCGCCCGCGCTGGAGCTGAAAGAGAACCCCGACATCCTGGCCACCGTGGCGCGCTTGCCGGTGGGCCAGCGCCCCTGGTGCGTGGGTTTTGCCGCCGAAAGCCACGACGTGGTGCGCCACGCGCGTGAAAAGCTGCTGCGCAAGGGCGTGCCGCTGATCGTCGGCAACATCGGCCCTGCCACCTTTGGCCGTGACGACAACACGCTGGTGCTGGTGGACGCGCTGGGCGAAACCGAACTGCCCCACGGCAGCAAGCTGGGCCTGGCGCGCCTGCTGGTGGCGCAGATTGCGCAGCGCTTGCCGGCTCGCGGCTGAAGGCCTGTTTCAACCTTTCCGTGCAGTCCCGGAGTTGCTGATGTCGACCATTGAGTTGAAGGTGCTGGACCCGCGTATGGCCGACTATCTGCCGGCCTACGCCACCCCCGGCAGCGCGGGCCTGGACTTGCGGGCTTGTCTGGACACGCCGCTGGAACTGCTGCCCGGCCAATGTGTGCTGGTGCCCACGGGTCTTTCGGTGCACATCGCCGACCCTGGGCTGGCGGCAGTGCTGTTACCGCGTTCTGGCCTGGGCCACAAAAACGGCATCGTGCTGGGCAACCTGGTGGGCCTGATTGACAGCGACTACCAGGGCCCGTTGATGGTGAGCTGCTGGAACCGCAGCACCACGGCGTTCACCGTGCAGCCGCTGGAGCGCATCGCGCAGATGGTCATCGTGCCAGTGGTGCAGGCGCAGTTCAGGGTGGTGGATGCTTTTGACAGCAGCACACGCGGCGCCGCTGGATTTGGGTCCACGGGGCGCGGTTGAACGGCGCAGGCTAACGGTCCAGGTCAGGGCACCGTTGCCGGCGCTGCAGCGTCGGGTTGCGCCAACCGCATCAATGCACTGCGCTCCCCGGCGGCACCCGGCCCGCAGCGCCCAGGAACGCCACCGGCGCAGCACCCAGTGTGCCGGCTTGTACTTCTTCAGCGCTGGCCTCGCGCACGCCGTGCACCCTGATGTCCAGCCTGATGGCCATGCCGGCCAGCGGGTGGTTGCCGTCCAGCACCACATGGGAGGGATAGATTTCGGTCACCACGTAGATGGTTTCCTTGGGCATGCCGGGTGTTTTGCTGCCGGCGGGCAAGCCCTCGAAAGTCATGCCGGCTTCCAGATTTTCAGGAAACAGCGCGCGCGCTTCAAAACACACCAGTTCGGCCTGGTAGTCGCCAAAAGCGTGTTCGGGTTCCAGGTGCACCTTCACCTGGTCGCCAGCCACATGGCCACCCAGCGCTTCTTCCAGCTTGGCCAGCAGGTCGGTGCCGCCATAGAAAAATTCCACCGGGTCGGTCAGCGCATCGATGGCGCGGTTCTGGGCGTCGGTGAGGGTCCAGGTCAGGCTCACGACACAAGGGGTTTCAATGGTCATCATCAAAAGATGATGGCACAGCGCGGCGCCCCGGCAACAGCCCGGGAGCGTAGTGGCCGCCGAAGGCTGTGTCGGCATGACAATCTGCTGATGGACGTTGATGCACCCCTGAGCCTGCTGGGCGGCCTGAGCCCGCGCCAGTTCATGCTGCAACACTGGCAGCAACAGCCGCTGCTGGTGCGGCAAGCTTGGCCTGGCGTGCAGCCGCCGCTGACACGTGCCCAGGCCTTTGCGGCTGCCGGGCACCAAGACATTGAATCGCGGCTCGTGATGCAAGACGACCCCCAGGGTGTGGCCGGCTGGAGCCTGCGCCGCGGCCCGCTGCCGCGGCGCGCGCTGCCCGCAGCGCATCGCCCGCGCTGGACGCTGCTGCTGCAGGGCTTGGACCTGCATGTGAAAGCGGCACACCAGATGCTGCAGCGTTTTCGCTTCGTGCCTGATGCACTGCTGGACGACGTCATGTTGTCGTGGGCCAGTGAAGGCGGCGGCGTCGGCCCGCATACCGACGCCTACGACGTTTTTTTGCTGCAGGTGCAAGGACAGCGCCGCTGGCGTGTGGGGCCGGTGCCGCAGCCGCGGTGGGTGAAAGACGCGCCACTGAAGCGCTTGCGCAACTTCAAACCCACCATGGACTGGCTGCTGCAACCTGGCGACATGCTGTACCTGCCGCCGCTGTGGGGCCACGATGGGGTGGCCGAAGGGGGTGAATGCATGACCTGTTCCATCGGCTTTCGAACCCCTGCCGCGGAAAACCTGGCGCAAGACCTGCTGCAGCGCCTGACCGAAGAAGAAATCAACAGCACGACGGCGGGGCGCGGCTTGTACCGACACCCGCCCGAGGGTGTGACCACCACGCCGGCTGCGTTGCCCGCAGCGCTGCAGGGTTTTGCAAGGTCTGCATTGGAAACACGACTGGCCGAGCCCCGTGCGCTGGCCCGTGTGCTGGGCGAGTGGGCCACCGAGCCCAAGCCCCAGGTGTGGTTCGAGTCCGGCGCGTTGGTGCCCCCGGGCACCGGCGTGCAACTGCACGAACGCAGCCGCATGATGTACGACGACGAGCACATCTTCATCAATGGTGAAGCCTTTGAAGCCGGCGGCCGAGATGCCCAGTTGATGCGGGGCCTTGCTAACCAGCGATGCTTGGCCGCCCGTGACGTGGCTCGCCTGGGCGCACCAGCCCAGGCACTGCTGCAGGAATGGGCTCAAGCCGGCTGGTTGGTGCCCGTTGAAGCGTCCGCGATGGGCAAGAGCGGCGCTGCACAAGGCCACCAGCCCCCCAAACGCCGCCAGCATGACAGGCCCTCTGTGGACGCCTGACACCCACCGCGCATGGACCCTGCAGATTCCAGCCCAGCGCCACCGGCGCCGCCCGCGATGGATGTGCCCGATGCAGGGGCACGCGCGTTGCGCTGGGGCTTCGAGGCGGCTTTTGCCCACCGGGCACGCAGCATCACCTGCGTCTCCGCACAGTTTTCCGGTTGGCCGCTGGACGACGC
>JANNMQ010000740.1:0-7024 GCA_031398045.1 Rubrivivax sp. | reverse complement strand
CCACGATGGCCGGGTCGGCGCTGTCGTCGGCAATCACCGCCACTTCGGAAGGGCCTGCAAACACATCGATACCCACCTTGCCAAACAGCGTGCGCTTGGCTTCGGCCACAAACTTGTTGCCCGGGCCCACCACCACGTCGGCCGGCTTGCCGGTAAACAGGCCCGAAGCCAGCGTGGCGATGGCCTGCACGCCACCCAGCGTCATGATGACGTCGGCTCCGGCGGCCTTGAAGGCGTACAGCACATAGGGGTGCATGCCGCCGCCGCGAAATGGCGACGAACATGCGACGATGGTTTTCACGCCCGCAGCTTTGGCGGTGGACACGGTCATGTAGGCCGACGCAATGTGCGCATAACGCCCGGCCGGTGCGTAGCAACCCACCACGTTGACCGGCAGCACCCGCTGGCCTGCCGTCACGCCCGGGTGCATCGCTTGCGAAAACTCTTGCAGCGAACGGCGCTGCGCGCTGGCGAAGTCATACACCTGCCGAACAGCAAAGTCGATGTCGCGCTTGACCTGCGAGGGCACGTCTTGCAGCGCAGCCGTGATGGCCGATTCGGTCATCACGATGTCGCCGGTCCACTTGTCCAGATCGCGTGCGTAGCGGCGCACCGCCGCTTCGCCGCCGGTATCGATGGCGGCCAGCATCTCGGTCACCACCTTTTGTGCGGTGGCGGTTTCGGTGTCGGGCGTTTTGCTGGCGCGCTTCAGGTAATGGATAGCCATGGTGGGGTTGTCAGTTTTTAAGCAGGAAAGTGGAAATGGAAGGTACAAAGCCGATCAGCGCCGACACCGCCACCATGACCAGCGCAAATGGCAGCGCACGCAGCGCAATGGCGGTCACCGGCACGCGCGTCAGGCCCGACATCACGAACAGATTCAGACCGAACGGCGGCGTGATGAAACCCAGGCCCAGGGTGGTGATCATGAAGATGCAAAAGTGGATCTGGTCCATGCCTATCGCCTGGGCCAAAGGCCACAGCAGCGGTGCCAGCACCACTATGTTGGGGCCGGCTTCCATGAACATGCCCGAGATCACCCAGATCAACAGCAGCAGCAAGATGATCTCGGTGGGCCCGGTGCCCATGCCCATGATCCAGGCCACAAACTTTTGCGGCACATCCAGCACCGTGATCGCCTGCCCGAACAACAGCGCCACTGCGATGATGGGCAACACCACGCCACACACGCGTGCTGACGTGCCCAGCATGGCCGGAAAGTCGGCCAGGGTCAGCCGCTTCTGCAGCATGCCGATGACCACCGCCACCGTCACCGCAATGGCCGCGCTTTCAGTGGGCGTGAAGACGCCGGAATAGATGCCACCCAGGATGATGAAGGGTATGGCCAGGCCCCATTTGGCGTCCCACAGCGCATGCAGCCAGACGCCAAAGGAAAAGCGGCCCTGCGCGCGTTCATAACCGTGGATGCGGTTGAGCACGGCATTGGTCACCATCACCGACACCAGCACGATGACACCTGGCACAAAGGCGGCCAGGAACAGCGTGGACGCCGACACCCCGAGCACCAGGCCGATGATGATGTAGGCGATGGACGGCGGTATCAGGATGCCGGTGCAGGCGCCCGATGCCACCAACGCGCAGGCGTACTCCTTCGGGTAGCCACGCGCCACCAGGCGGTCCATGGTCAGACGGCCCACGGCGGCCGCGTCGGCCGCGTCAGACCCCGAGATGCAGGAAAACAAGCCGCAGCCCATCACGGTGGAAGTGCCCAGGCCCGAACGCAGTGAACCAAAGGTGGCCTCGGCAAAGTTGAGCAGCCGTTCGCCCAAGCCGGTGCGCACCATGGCGTCGCCGGTCAGCACAAACAGCGGTATGGCAATCAGCGCAAAAGAGTCGACGCCTTCGAACAGCGCTTCGCCGATCAAGGTCAGCGGCATGGCCTGCGTGGTCCACAGCATGCTGAAGGTGCCCAGCCCCATGGCCACCCAGAACGGCACGCCCAGCGCCAGCAACAGCACCATGCCCAGGGTTGACACCACCACCATGTTCATCGGCGCGGCACCTCGTGTGTGGGGGTCTTCATGCTTCGAACATGGCCTTGCCAGCGAAAGGCTCGCGGCCCGCCACCAGGTCACCGGCGTCGCGCCAGATGCCTTGCAGGCTGCGGAACACCACCAACGAAAACCCGATCGGCACTGCTGCCTCGAACCAGGCCTTGCTGACACGCAACACCGGCGTGGTGGCCTCGAACTTCAACAGCGTGCCGATGGTGTGCAGGCTCCAGTACAGCGCGATGCACGCGAAGGCGATGGTGGCCACTTCGGTAAAGATGAAGAGCGCCGCTTTGGCGCGTGGCCGCAGGGCCTGCAGCAAGAAGTCGAACCGTATGTGCGCACGTTCGCGCACCGCGTAGGCGGCGCCTATCCAGCCCAGGTAGATGAAGGCGTAGCGCGCCGCCTCTTCACCCCAGGCCGACGAGTAATTCAGCACAAAGCGGCGCACCACCTCTTGCACGATGACGATGCAGCAAAAGCTGTAGAACACCAGCATCGCCCAACGTTCGGCGTTTTCGTTCAGGGCTCCGAAGAACCCTGGCGATCGGTCAGCGGCGGCCACCGACAACTTCAAAGCTTGAAGTCAGCAACGGTGATGGGCCCCTTGGTGTTGGCTGCCTTCTTGAAGTTGTCAAAGGCCACCATCGACCCCGCAAACTGCAGTTTGAATTCGTCGTACTCCTTGCGCTGTTCGCCGCAGGTGTCCATCCACTGCTTCATCTCGGCGTCGCTGGGGTTGTAGAAGGCGCAGCCACCTTCTTTCAGGATGCGCATGCTCTCGGTGCGGGCCTTGTCTATCTGCGCAAAGGTCTCCACCTGGGTCTGGTCATTGGCCGCATCAAAAGCGCTGCGCAAGTCAGCCGGCAACTGCTGGTACCAGGCGGCGTTGGCAGCAAACATCTGCGCATCGGGCACCGACCGTATGTAGCTGATGTTGCTCAGCAGGTCGTGGAAACCAAAGGTGGCCAGGGCACTGATGGCCGGGTCCAGGCCATCGGCCACGCCCTGTTTGATGGCGGTGGCCGTTTCGCCCCAGGGCACCACCGTGGGGTTGGCGCCGGCCAGGCGGTAGAAGGTTTGCAGCAGTTTGGAAGGTGGCACCCGCATCTTCATGCCCTGCATGTCTGAAGGTGTCTTGATGGCCTTGAAGCCTTTGCGGCTGGCAATGGTGCGCGGGTCGACCGTGAAATAAAACAGCGGTTTGTAACCCTTGGCCATCACCTTGGGCGTGATCTCGTCGTTCCAGGTCTTGCTGGTGACGAGGTTGGCAAACCGCTGGTTGTCGCCGCACCAGTAGGGAATGTTGATGAGGTCGACGACGGGTGTGTAGGGGCTGAAGTTGGACAGCGACACCGCACCGCCCTGCACGGTGCCGGCCTGGATCTTCTGCGCCAGTGCGGCGCCCACGCCCAATTGCCCGGCGGGGTGCAGCTTGGTGTAGATCTGGCCCTTGCTCTGCGTTTCGATGTTGGCTTTGTACTTGGCCTGCATGATCGGGTACTTCACGTAGTCCTCGATCTTGTATTCGGTGGCGAACAGCATCGTCACCTTGGCGGCTTTTTGCTTGGCTTCTTCTTCGGCGGCGGTCTGCGCCAGCGCCTGGCTGTCAAACAAGAAGCCGCCGGCCAGCCCCATCACCGCCGCCGTGAAGCCGTAGTTGCGCGTGGCCAGCAAGAACTGGCGGCGGTCGGCGTGCTGCCGATCTTGCTGCTGCAGGGTGGCCCGGGTGTGGTGCTGTCTCATGCGGTCTCCAGTTGTTGTTGAAAGTGCTGCAAGGCACGCGCAGACGCTATGCGTGGCCGTTTTCTGGCCCTTGGTGGCGGGGGTGGCGGCGGCTGGCCTCGTCAGCAAACAAACCCACTGCAAAACAAGTGACGGCCGCCAGCACCAGCAAAAATTCACCCACTTCGCCCAGCGGCCCACCCATCACGCGCTGCATGAGTTTGAGCACCACCACGTAGCCGGCGTAGCCCAGGGAAAGAACCGCAGCCAGTTGATAGGCCCGACGTCGAAGGGTGATGGCGGTCATTGCATTGAACTCTTGTAATCGCTTACAGATGATTCGCCTGTCAAGCCCCGCTGTCAAGGCATGCGCTGGCGCAAGCCGTGGGGGCTTTCCCTAGTGGTTTACTTCGCCGCGCGGCGAAGAAAAAGTTTGTAATCGCTTGCTGATATGGCCCCAAAATCAGCTGCTACACCCACCGTGCAAGACGTTGCACGCGCTGCCGGCGTGTCCACGGCCACGGTGTCGCGTGCACTCAATCTGCCAGACAGTGTGCGCCCTGCCTTGCGCAACAAGGTGCACGCTGCCGTGGAACGGCTGGGTTATGTGGCACATGCCGGCGCGCGTGCCATGAGCCTGCGCCGCAGCGGCACGGTGGGCGTGGTGGTGCCCACCGTCGACAACGCCATCTTTGCGCGCGGGCTGCAGGCTTTTCAGGTTCGCATGGCCCAGGCCCAGCAGGTGGTGCTGCTGGCCTTCAGCGACTACGACCCGGTGCAAGAAGAGGCACAGGCCCAGGCGCTGCTGGCGCGCGGCGTGGACGCATTGGCGCTGACCGGCATCAGCCAGCGGCCTGAACTGTTGGCGCGGCTGGCACAGCGCGGCCTGCCCTGGGTGCACACCGGCACTTTCCCGGCGCCTGCGGGCACGGCCTGCGTGGGCTTTTGCAACCGTGCCGCCATGGCGCGTGCGGTGCAGTACCTGCTGGACTTGGGCCACCGCCGCATCGGCATGGTGGCCGGTATCACCGCCCACAACGACCGCGCTGCCGACCGCGTGGCCGGCGTGCGCGGTGCGCTGGCGCAGGCTGGCCTGCGGCTGGCGCCCAGGCACCTGGTGGAGTCGGCCTACACGGTGGGTGATGCGCGTGCGGCCACACGTGTGCTGCTGGACGCCACGGGCACTGGCGCCAGCGCCGCCCGCCCCAGTGCGCTGCTGTGTGGCAACGATGTGCTGGCCTTTGGCGCCTTGCTCGAGTGCGCGGCGCAAGGTCTGGATGTGCCGCGCGACATATCGGTGGTGGGTTTTGACGACCTCGACCTGGCGCGGCAATGGCGCCCTGCGCTGACCACCGTGCACGTGCCCACTGAACTGATGTGGACGCTGGCCGCCGACTACCTGCTGGCGCGGCTGGACGGCAGCGTGGTGGCGCCGGTGCAGCGTGAGATTGGGGTGGAACTGGTGGTGCGGGCCAGCAGCGCCCGCGTCAGTAGCTCCCGTGTCAACATCTCCCGCCTGGCACCAACGGCCGCACGCATCACGGTCAAGCCGAAGTGACCCAGCCCGCGTGTTCAGGCTTTTGCAGGTGGGGCAGGTGGTTGAAGACCACCAGACTGTGCCGCTTGGGCGTAAATGCCATTTCAGTCAACGCGCTGTTGCGGATGCGCAGGTTCAGCTCGATGCTGGTGGCCGGCGGGGCACCCAGCACATGCGCCACCGCAGTGGCGATGGGCCCGCCACTGCTGACCACCAGCACGTTGCCGCTGTGCTGGCTGCGCACATGGTCCAGCGCGGCAACGATGCCCGCCACCCAGTTGCTGTAGACCGGCATGCCGGTGGGTTCGATAGTGCCCGCCATCCAGGCCAACAGCGCTTCACGCAGGATGCGAAAGTGCTGACGGTAGCCTTCGGGCGTGTCATGCGGGGGCAGCGGGCCGGTATGAAAAGCCCGCACCAAGGCCTCGCTGTCGTATTCGTTCAGGCCTGGCCATTCCAGCGCGGCAGGCAGCCTGCCATGGCCTGCGGTCAATGCCGCCAGCGACTGCACATGGCGGCGCAGGCTACCGCGCAGCACGGCTTCAAACTGCAAGCCTTGGTTGGCCATGTAGACCCCCATCGCGTGGCATTGGCAGCTGCCCAGGGGGCTGAGCTGGTCATAGTCGGCGGCACCAAAACTGGCCTGGCCGTGGCGCACAAGGTAGAGGGTTCCCATGAGGCACATTGTGGCCAGAGCAGGGGCGCGCGGCCGTCACTCTGGCGACGCTGCCGTCTGCCGCTCCCGTCTGCCGCTGCCGTCTGCTTCAGTCGTCTGCGTTACGCTGTTGCCCTTGCTCAGCCACAGTCACTTGAAAGACACCCGCACCATGCAATACCGCCACCTTGGCCGCAGCGGCCTGCGCGTCAGCACTTTGTCGCTCGGCTCCTGGGTCACTTACCACAACCAGGTTGACACCGGGCAGGCGCGCGAAATGATGGCTGCGGCTTACGACGCGGGGGTCAACTTCTTCGACAACGCCGAAGCCTACGCCAGGGGGCGCAGCGAAGAGATCATGGGTGCTGCGCTCAAACAACTGGCCTGGCCGCGGCTGAACTATGTGGTCAGCACCAAGTTTTTCTGGGGTCTGGACCGCGCCGGTGACGCCATCAACCGCAAAGACACGCTGAACCGCAAGTACCTGATGCAGGCCATGGACGGCTCGCTGCGCCGCATGGGGTTGGACTTCATCGACCTCATCTACTGCCACCGCCCCGACCCCAGCACGCCGGTGGAAGAAACCGTGCGCGCCATGAGCGACCTCATCACACAAGGCAAAGCGCTGTACTGGGGCACCAGCGAATGGTCGGCCGACGACATCCGCGCCGCATGGGACATCGCCGAACGCCACCACCTGCACAAGCCGCTGATGGAGCAGCCGCAATACCACTTGTTCCACCGCAAGCGCGTGGAAAAGGAATATGCGCTGCTGTACGCCGACACCGGCCTGGGCCTGACCACCTGGAGCCCGCTGGCCAGCGGCTTGCTGACAGGCAAATATGCCGGCGGTCTGCCCGAAGGCAGTCGCGGCGCGCTGGAAGACATGGCCTGGATGCGTGAAGGTTTGACTGATCCGGCCAAAAACGCCGCCGTCGCGAAGCTGCAGCCGCTGGCCGCCGAACTGGGCGGCACCGTGGCACAACTGGCCATTGCCTGGGTGGCGAACAACCCGCGCGTCAGCACCGTCATCACCGGCGCTTCGCGGCTGTCGCAATTGCAGAGCAACCTGGGCGCGCTGGACCTGCTGGGCAA